>JBDKHS010000031.1:0-4262 GCA_039797505.1 Pseudomonadota bacterium
CAGCAATGGTGGGCGGAAAATGTCGATGGGCATTGGTTGGAATATCGCAATGAAGCCTTGGGTTTGCTGGCTCATGCGGATGAACTTTCCAGAATTGTGAATTTAGTCGGGGCTGAAGCCTTGTCGCCGTCGCAGCGTTGGGTGTTGACGGGTGCAACTTTGATTCGGGAAGGGGTGTTACAACAAAATGCGGTGGATGACATCGACAGTTTTTGTTCGCCTGAAAAGCAGATGCACTTGTTGAGTTTGATGTTGCTGATTTATCACCAAGGTATTGATTTATTGGCCTTAGGTGTGCCTGTGCAACAATTACAATCTTTGTCGATTTTGGCGCAGGCGCGACGCTTGAAATCGGTGCTCGGTAATACGGAGTTGGAAAAGTTTCAGGCGATGCAGCAAAGTGTGCGTGATACTTTCAATAAAATTCGGATTGAATATGGTTATGAAAAGGCAGCGGTCTAGGAATGTAACATAGGTTAATACTTTCTAATATTACTTAGTGCTAATATGATTAGGCTATTACAGCAAATTATATTTTGTTTTCACTAAGTAATTATCAGGATGATTTAACATGCAATTACTCGATGTGATGTTAAGCGATAAAGTCGGTGTTTATTCATTGATTACGGTGGGTGTCACCTTTGCGATTATCGTAGGCTTAATTGGCTTTTTCTTTTATAGCAGCGGTAAGAAAAAAGATAATTAACTGCTTAAATTTTGAGGAAAATAGTTTCTGTGGTGGAAAACTGTTCCCTGATAGGTTTTATAGCTGTGTAGGTTGCGTTGCAAACAGCAACCTAACCTTAACTCCAAATCATTCATAATCTGAATTTTCATGCTGTATCTTTGTTGGGGTGGTTGGTCGCCAACCGAACCTACGCATTTTTTACCCTACATTTCCCCAAAAGAAATAAAAGTGGAGATTCACAATGAGGACCTGCTAGGTTTTTAAAACCTAGCAGGTCTCATGTAAAAATTAAACTAACCCGAGTACGGCGAAAAAGTCATTTGAATCCTTAAATTAACCTGAGTTCGGAATAAGAAATATTTGTAGTAGGGTAGAATAGCGTATTCCACCATCCCCCTAGAACTATCACGCTTCATGGTGGAATACGCTACGCTATTCCACCCTACCACCAAATTTTCTACTCTTTCTTATCCCGAACTCAGGTTAATGCGTACAAACACTGAGACAAGCCACTATTTTTCCCCCACCACAATATGCAGGCAAACTTTTAACTGATAAAACTTTTCTTGACGATACACTTCAAGCGCTTGAAGAATCGCCACTTCCCAAGCTTGACGCTGTTCAGAACTTGCTGCTTGATAACGTACAGCAAAGGACATTTCTAGCGGAGCCTGCCAAAACTTTACTGAATCAGGCACTTTGGGGGAAAACTCTAAAGTTTGTAGATGACAGTGCAAACCCTGCTGCTGCATCGTCGCAAGCAAAGGCGCAGGATCGGCAAAGAAGAAGGGAAGAAACTCATGTTCATAGGCAGTATTGTCGGGAAAAACTTGCTCGGCAGCCTGCCGAATGACCTGAAACACGGTGTTTTCAGACAACGCGCCCCACAGCATAAATGCAACTTTACCTTGGGGTTTCAAAACCCGCTGACATTCTGCCACCGCTTGCGCCCAATTCGGGGCAAACATAAGGCCAAAGCGGCAGGTAATTTTATCCAAGCTTTCAGTGGTAAATGGCAAAGCTTCCATGTCGGCCGCCACGCAGTGCAATTGCGATATACTCGCCGCCCGCCGTTTCACAGCTTGCAACATTGCGGGCACTACATCGCTGGCAATGACTAAACCCGACTCCCCAACACGTTGCGCCACACTCAATGCAGGTTCGCCCGCGCCCGAGGCCAAATCTAAAACCTTGTCGCCCACTTGAATATCCACTGCATTTAACAAGGGCTGATTGAATTTGTCCGCCATCGCTTGCAGATTATCCGCCCACTGCTCCCATGCAGGACTGCTGCTTTGCCAAAGCTGTTGAATGACAGATTTTTCAGAAGGTTGCATAAGCAAGTATTACTTTTGGGTAGGAATTACAGGCAATAAAGCTTGTAATTGATCAAAGAGTTGTTCTGCATCGTAAGTGTCTTTTTGGATAATTGCATCGACACGGGTTAATAAATGCGTACGTTCTTCGGGGGTGATATGTTTTGCAGTCAACACCACAATCGGCACTTGACTCCACGTAGTATGCTGTTGAATTTGACTCACAAATTCAAAGCCATCAATTTCAGGCATCATCAAATCTAAGACAATGAAATAAGGATTGACCTGAGCAAGTTGCGACAGCGCGATATGTCCATTTTCAGCACAATGTACTTGCCAGCCTTGTTTGTCAAACCATTGCGACAACATTTCACGCATCAACATGTCATCTTCAATCACCATCGCAACAGGCAAGGGCAGTTTAACATTCGGGGCGCGATGCTTATGTAAAGCCTGAATCAGCTTTTCACGGTGCAAGGGTTTCACTAAATATTCCGCAGCCCCCAATGAATACGCATATTCTTTTTCTTCCAACATCGACAACATGATGACGGGAATCGTGGCTAATTCAGGATCGGCTTTTAATTCAGAAAGGGTGGTCCAACCGTCCATTTTCGGCATCACCACATCTAAGATAATCGCGTTGGGGCGTAATTTACGCGCAATACTCAAGCCCTCTTCGCCATCACCCGCCATTGCAACTTGATAACCTTCCTTGGTTAAAATAGTTTTCAACACCTCGCGCACGCTGGGATTATCATCAACCACCAAAATTTTTCCCCCAGTTTCGGGCAGGCTGGCAAGGGTTAAAGATTGGCTCAGGCTGGGTTTGATAAACTCAGGCAGTTTTAAATGGCGGGGAATGCACACGATAAAACTCGTGCCTTTCCCGAATTGGCTTTCAACACGGATATTCCCGCCCAGCATTTCTACAAAATGGCGAGTAATCGCTAAACCTAAACCTGTGCCCCCATAACGGCGTGTCATTGAGCTGTCGACTTGGCTGAAAATTTGGAACAATTTTTTCATTTGTTCATCGGTCATGCCGATGCCTGTGTCGCGTACCTCAATTCTAATCCATGCTTCACCCGCTTGTTGCACTGGGGTCACTTGTAAACTGATCGGCCCTTGCTTGGTGAACTTGGTGGCATTACTTAATAAATTCAGTAAACTTTGACGTAATTTGACCAAATCGGTTTGCATATCGCCAAAGTTAGCAGGACATTCCACGGTTAAAGTATTGCCGTTTTCCTGCATCCAAGGAATCACCATGTCGTGTAAGTTGTCAACCAGCATATTGACATCAAACACTTCCACCAACACTTCCATTTTGCCCGCTTCAATCTTAGAAATATCGAGCAAATCATTGATTAAACCTAATAAATGCTCTGCCGCACTGTGAATGCGGGTTAAATCGGTCAGATATTCTTCATTGCCCGAGTCGCGAAAATCTTCTTCAATAATTTCGGTATAACCAATGATGGCATTTAAAGGCGTGCGTAATTCGTGGCTCATGTTTGCCAAAAAGTCGCTTTTTGTCCGAATTGCGGCTTCAGCAGTTTCTTTGGCGGTTTGCAATTCAGTCACTTGGTTTTCTAAAGCCTGATCACGTTCTTGCACCGCATTCGCCATTTTGATAAAACTTTCGCCCAAACTCACAATTTCACTGAATTTAACTAAACGTAACAGCGACAGTTCTTCATAATTATTGCGGGCTAAGGCATTGGCTTTCTGTACCAAAACTGAGAGGGATTTAACGATTTGCCCCAATTGGTGATGTTGTGCGAAGAATAAAATCAATAAGTTGATCACAAAGAGCACGACGGCTAACAAGCCCATGTACAAGATAGGACGAGCGGCAATACTCAAGGCTTGTGTATTCACCACCACCCAGCCATTATGCAGCGGAGCCGCACTGCCAATTGTCCAGTGTCCTTGATCATCTTGGTAAATACTGGATAAGGTTTTGCCCAATAAAGCTTGTTTGACCAAGGGAACATGTTGCAAACTTTTGCGATTTTGCACCAGTTGCGTGTCAGGATGCGCCAGCATACTACCGCGCTGATCAAGAATGAATGCGGTATTACCGACTTCAATTTGACTGTGTTCTATACTCTTTTGCAGAAATTTTAATTCGACTTCGCCCGAAAACACCCCCTGAAAACCCTGTTGGGGCAAAATAATCGGAACGGCAATCAGCAGCGATAATTGTTTGCTGTGTGGTGAGATAAAGGGTTCAGAAAAATATACCCGTTTAT
>JBDKHS010000032.1:0-2833 GCA_039797505.1 Pseudomonadota bacterium
CAATCAATTTCAGCCCCGCGCCAAATTGCCCACGCAACTGGTGGACGAGCTGATTGCCGAAGGTTTACCTGTGTTAAAAAGTTATATTTCCAGCTCAGTTAAAATCCGAGAATCTCATCAATTGTCCACGCCTTTGGTGTTTTTCGCCAAAGATCACAAAATCACGGCGGAATTTGAGCGACTTTATATGGAACTGTCCGAGACCGATGCTTAAATTATCGCCTTGATTCTGAACAGGAGTCTTGCATGTTTACAAGATTTTCACGCAGTCTCATTTTATTATTGATTTTCCTGTTTCCTGTCGCAAGTTATGCCGCGTTGTATAGCCAGCTTTATGTGTTTGGCGACAGTTTAAGCGACACGGGACGTTTATTTGCCTTGGCGGGACAACCGAAACCCCCGTATTATCAAGGACGTTTGTCGAATGGCAAATTGTGGATTGAATACTTATCCGACAGTTTGGCGATTCCATACAACGCCAGCAATAATTACGCGTGGGCGGGCGCGATGAGCAGCGGCAACGAAGTCGCGTTTTTACCGGGATTTAATTCAGAATTAGACAGTTATTTGAAAGCCAATCCCAAAGCAGATACGCAAGCTTTATACATTATTTGGGTGGGGGCGAATGATTTCACCAATGGCGTGAGCGATGCCAATACCGCAGTGGCGGTTGCGGTGGACAACGTAATGACGGGTATTGATCGCTTGGCAAAATCGGGGGCGACTAATTTTTTAATTTTAGGTCTGCCTGATTTGGGACAAACCCCCAAAGCCATCGGTTTGCAACGCGTCACCAGTTCTAACCAGCTCAGTAGCGCGTTTAATCAAACTTTAATCGCACGCCTTAAGCAGCTTAATTTGAAAACGGGCTATGTGGATATTGAAAGTCTATTACAAACTGTGGTTTCTCAACCCAGCCAATATGGTTTTAGCGATGTGACTAATGTTTGCTTGGTGGATAACACCGCGTGCAGTAATCCCGATCAATATTTATTCTGGGATTCCTTACACCCCACCACCGCAGGGCATAAATACATTGCAGAATACGTGTATCGGCTGCTCACGGGGGCAAGTTATAATACGAGCAAGGGCGAATTACAACAGCCTGCGGTGGATGTATTGCTCAGTGACGGCACAAGCCGCACGTTCAATGCTAAAATGCGCGTTATTCCGAATAGCTCACCTTTGACATTTACCTTATTGGAAAGTCACAGCATTGCCGCCAACAGTGGCTTAATTCCTCATGCTGCCTTCAATTTCCAATCAGGAAAAGTAACCTTGCCCAGCGTCACGGTTGATAACATCAATTACAAAGTCAGCCTGCAACAAAGCAGCACGACAACGGGTGAGTCTCAATTCGTATTGACTGAAGCAGTGCCCCAATAAAACTGCTACGAACTTCCGTTAGACGGTGATTTTCCGCCACAATAACGCGGGTCGCCGTCTAATTTCATTCACTCTAAGCTACCTATCGTGAAAAATTATGAGTTGGTTTGAAAAATTATTGCCCTCTCGGATTCGCACCGAAGGCAAAAAAAGTAATCATACTGTGCCCGAAGGACTCTGGATTAAATGTCCTGTCTGTCAATCTGTATTATATCGTGCTGAATTAGAACGCAATGTCAACGTCTGCCCTAAATGTAGCCATCATTTACGCATTGGCGCACGACAACGTTTAGAACATTTTCTTGACCCCGAAGGGCGTGAAGAAATTGGGGCAGATTTAGTGCCTTCAGACCGTTTGAAATTCCGCGACAGTAAAAAATATAAAGACCGTTTAACCCAAGCGCAAAAAGCCACCGCTGAAAAAGATGCTTTAATCGCCATGCAAGGCAAAGTTTTAGGTTTGCCTTTGGTGGCTTGCGCTTTTGAATTTGAATTCATGGGCGGATCGATGGGCGGCGTGGTCGGCGAGCGTTTCGTGCGTGGGGCGAAATTGGCTTTAGAACAACGCATTCCCTTCGTGTGTTTCACCGCAAGCGGCGGCGCACGGATGCAGGAAGCTTTATTTTCATTAATGCAAATGGCGAAAACCAGCGCGATTTTACGCCGTCTCAGCCAGCATCATGTGCCGTATATTGCGGTTTTAACCGATCCCACGATGGGCGGGGTTTCTGCCAGTTTGGCGATGTTGGGCGACATTAATATTGCAGAACCCAATGCCTTAATTGGGTTTGCAGGGCCGCGTGTGATTGAACAAACCGTGCGCGAGACTTTGCCAGAAGGCTTTCAACGCAGCGAGTTTTTATTAAAACACGGCGTGATTGATATGATTGTGGATCGCCGTGATATGCGCGAAAAAATTGCCGTGTTATTAAGCATGTTGACTCATCAACCCGCGCCCATTCTGAATAATATTATTCCTGATAAGCCGAAAGCGGCTTAATCCCGCGTGAAACTTAGGGCTGGCAGCCCTCCAAGGATTGCCAGTCCTGAAACTGCGAACGCAATAATCCCTCTCCTTGCCTTGTAAAATATGTCAAAATGCACGGTATTCGACGAATTTTTTAAATAAAAATTAGAAATTATGCGGTTAAAACCGAAAGATTAAAGAAGCCCCCAACCCCCTGAAGGGGGCTAAAGATAAAAAATTTTGTCTTTAAAGTCCCCTTTAGGGGATTTAGGGGCTTCTTTTAGGGAGGCGCAGTGAAGTCAAAAACTGCCTAACTCCTAAGCAATAACGACTTTTCAAAAAGCACAGGTCTCTATAACAATCCTACAAGCTACGCAATGAGCAAGGCTTATTGCATCAACTTTACTTTTCACCATATTGCAGAGAGTTATACAAATGGGTAAAAACGTTGTAGTCATTGGCACACAGTGGGGCGATGAA
>JBDKHS010000033.1:0-9555 GCA_039797505.1 Pseudomonadota bacterium
TTTTTCTTAATTTCATATATTTGTGTATTTAGCCGCTTATTTTGTCTATTTACGACTATTTTTTAACTTATTTTTATAATGAGTCTTTTATAAAAATAGCAGACTAAATATTATAACTATATGATAGTAAATCATAATAACTGTTACGTAACGATTTATCTGCTTCTTAACAAAAGTGTACAGAATACTGACTGTTTCGTAACAGACAGAAAAAAGTAATCTAACTCCATGTTATAAAAATGAATTATTCTTCTTGCATTAGCCCTCCCCCTTTAGGGGGTTGGGGGCTTCTTTAAAGACTTTTAAACACGCCACTTTCTTGTTAAAACTTAATTAATGACACGCCCTAGGCTAACCCAACAAACATAAAGAAGTTCAGTTGGGTTACCGTTGGCAGCCCAACCTACGAGGCTATCACGCTTCACGGTGGAATACGCTATTCCACCCTACTACAAGATTTTATCCCAAACTCAGGTTAATTATTAAGTTGGCAACACCCAACGCTACAAAGACGCTCTTTAAATCAGCCTTAGAAATCACTTGTCATCATTATTCCACAAAGGCAGAATACACTGCCCATTTAAAGCTAAAAAGCTTGTGGGATTTTTTCAACCAGTCAGTGGAGAGTGTATGCGTATAAAAACAACAGGGCTAAAAGCGATTATTAGCCTTTTCGGACTGCTCAGCGCAGTCAGCAGCTTTGCTGCAACTGAAACTTGTGCGGTAGCAAGTTTCGACGCAAGCACTGCCAGCGTCAATATTCCTTGCGTGCTTGCAGGAACAGAACGATTAAGTTTACAACTGACTTCAGCAAGCCCCAGCGAAGTCGGCGCGAAAGATGGCTTATATTGGAAATTAAGCAATTTTGGCGCAAGCAAGTGCCAATCTAAAGCCTTACAATGTTCCACTTTCGATGCTGCCTTAAATCTCAATATTTCGGTAGACGGCATTGAAGCCAACAAGCGTTATGCGGCGGTGCTGAAATATTACCCTTCAAATAATGGTTTTTACTGGACTTATCAAAGCCATCAAGCTTTAGACACACAAAACCCCGTCATTCTGAAAAAAGCCACGCCCAATCCTAATGGCGCAGTAGAAAGTTTATTTAAATTCGATGGCGATTTCGCGAATTTCAAAGATAAGAAAGAATTGCAAGTGGATACGGGTGTCATTGCCCCTGAACAAAGCTTGCAAGAAGGGGACGAACGTTTATTACACATCTTTCATGTCAATGATTTTCACAGTGATTTAAGAATTGCCAGCAGCACCAGAGGTGACACCCATTACATGTCACAAATGGTAAAAATGGTAAAAGCAGCGCGTCAAAAAGCTGCGGCAAATGAGGTTGTTTTATTCCTGTCTGCTGGGGACGACCACATCGGTAATCCTTTTGATGAACTCTTAGGCTATGACGTGAGTGGCTTCAAAGCCAGCGCAGCGTATCGTGCTTATTCTGCGGCGGGTTTAGATGCGAGCGTGATTGGGAATCATGAATTAGACCGTGGGGCTGCCATCCTTGCCAAAGCAATTCAAGCAGATGCGGTGTTTCCTGTATTATCTGCCAACGTATTTGGTTCATCATTCTTAAATAAACAACACTATAGCCCCGCAATTATCGCAGTCAGCAAAGGTTTACGGATTGGGATTTTAGGTTTAACCACCCATGATGAAACCCGTATCAAAATGAAAGAAGACCCCACGCTAGATGTCAGCGATGCGATGAAGGCCTTAACCAATACCCTGCCTTATGTCGAACGCTTTGCTGACGTGATTGTCATCATGAGCCATGTGGGATATAACGGTTCAATCGATGGTGTTCCTCGTCATGTTGTGCCTGTGGGCGACATTGAATTTGCAGAACGCGCTGCCTTACTCACCAAAAAACCTGTGGTGCTTATTGGGGGACACACCCACACCGTGTTAAACGTTAATGGTTTAAATACGATTTACAAATCAATCCCAATTTTACAAGCAGGTTCACACGGCAGCCATTTGGGCGAGGCACAATTAACCCTGTTCCAAACCAAAGACGGCTTACGTTCACAAGCGCAAGCAAAGTTAAACCCCTTGAAAAAACGGGATAAGCGCGTGGCTTTAACTGACGCAACCGCTAAAAACTTTGAACAAGATACCGACATCGATTTAGACTTTGAAAAAACCGTGATGCAGCCTTTATATGACATGCTGGGCGGGCGTTTGAGCGAAGTGGTTGGGCAAGCGGGCAACGTGCCTGAAATTGCACAAGACAAGGTGATTGCAGAGCGTTATGTAAGTCAATCCACGATGGCAAACTTCATGAACGATGCGATTGTGGCACGCAGCAAAGATTTCCCTGTGCGTCCCAATGGTTCACAATTGGTTGATCTTGCTGTGTTCAATGCTTCTGGGGTAAATGGTGGGATTACGCCGAATGCACCGATTAGCTTCAATGACTGGTACAACGTCATGCCCTTTGCTGATTTAATCGTGGTCGAAACCATGACCGGCGCGCAAATTAAGCAAATGCTACAAAGCAATGCACAACGCATCGTGCGTCCTGACCAGCTCAAAGAAAATGGCGGCGTAGTCACTGCTGATGACTTGAAAGGTTACGGTGTCTCTTACGGCTTCCTACATTTCTCACGCGGCTTAACTTATACCATTAAACTGGGTAACAGTGCCGCAGAAGCCACCGCCACCGATATTCGTCTGCTCGGCAAACCGATTGATGAAGTCTTAAGCCAAAGCTTTAATGTGGCATTTGGTGACTTTATCGCAACACGCGGGGGTGAGGGCTGGAAAGGGGAAGTCAAAGCAGATGGTCGCCCAAGCTTAGGCATGAATTTAACCACCTTGCCACAAAGCGATACGGGCTTAATCTACCGCAACGAAATCATCCGATTTATCAAAGATAACGGGGTGATTGATGCGGGTTCTGGCGCATTAAAAGATGATCGTCTGAAAATTATTCCTTAATTTCTAGACTTCCATTCTAATTTTACAGTTTAGGGCAAGTTTGTCATGCGTGATAACTTGCCCTATTTTGTTGTGCACTGTACGATGTATCAGTGTTGTTACTCAGCCTTGTAAACACCCGTTTAACAAAAAACCGTATTTAAACCCTATTCACAGAATAACCATGCAAAATGGCTCACAATCGTCTATTGTTGAAAATACCATGCTCAGCATCTGCTTAGTTAGACCGTTATAAGTTTTCACGATTCTTGCATAAAACCTTATTATATTTAGTCATGCTTTATCACCTCTTATTCCCCAGCCTGCGTAATTTGCTAGGGTTTAGAATGCAATTATAAACTCCAGATCAGTCATCCAACTATGCAATCCTCCGTTCAATACGCTTATTTAACCCGCAAATACGCATCAGCCGTTTTAGTAACTGCGGTTTTGGTGACGCTGACTTTTGGGCTGATCTTCTTTCTGCTACAGACCCATCGCGATGATGTAGAACTGCTAGACATCAGCGGACGACAACAGAGTTATAGCCTAAAAATTGCTTTTTATGGGCAACAATTGCTGATGTATCAGCAGACTCAGCATAGAGATAAATATCAAGAAACCCAAGGCAAACTCAGCCGAGATATTCAACTGATGCGCTCGGCTCATAACGTCTTATTACCCGAAGAAAGTAGCGACGGTTCGCAAAAACGCTCGGCAGAATTGGAAATTATTTACTACAAAATGCCGTTTGAACTTCACAAAAACATGCTGACGTTTTTGAGAAATGCCGAATTTGTTGCCAGCGTGCCGTATGGCGAATTACACAATGAATTAACCGAGTTACAACAGTTAAATGAGGCAGCCACGGGCGCGTTCTTCCGCACCTTGGAAGCGGCAGGCAATGCCTATCAAAATTACAATCAGTCTAAAATGAATTACGTAGTCTATTTGATCATGTTGTTGTGGGTGTTATTGATGGGCACTTTACTGATTGAAGTGCTATTGATTTTCCGCCCGATGGTGCAAGGCGTGGTTGCAACCTACAGCGACCTCATTTATGCCAAGCATGCCGCAGAACAAGCCGCTCAAGTCAAAGCCGATTTTCTTGCAACCATGAGCCATGAAATCCGTACCCCAATGAACGGGGTGATTGGCATGACCAGCTTATTGCTCACCACCCCACTGAATCCGCAACAGCGCGAATTTGTAGACACCATTCGTCTCAGTGGCGACAGTTTACTGTCCATCATCAATGACATTTTAGATTTTTCTAAGATTGAATCGGGCAAAATGACTTTAGAATCACATCCCTTTTTATTGGGGCGATGTATTGAAGACACTTTGGAATTATTTGCCGCCAAAGCAGCCAATGCAAAAATTCACCTGCTGTATTTTATTGAAGAAGATGTCCCAGAATCTTTGGAAGGCGATGTCACGCGGATTCGCCAAATTCTTGCCAACCTCATTAGTAATGCCCTGAAATTTACCACTCACGGTGAGGTGGTAATTTCTATCAAGCAAGTCACTCAAGGACAAAATAACTGCTTACAATTTGCAGTGCGTGATACAGGGATTGGGATTCCTAACGACAAGCTGGATCGTCTGTTTAAAAGCTTTTCCCAAGTGGATTCCTCGACCACGCGCCAATATGGCGGCACAGGTTTAGGCTTGGTGATTTGCAAACGCCTGTGTGAATTGATGGGGGGACACATTTGGGTAGAAAGCAAAGCAGGGCAAGGCTCGACTTTTTATTTTACCCTGCCCTTGGCGGCGGCAAACCTCGCAAGTTGCGCGCCCTTAAACCGTGTCCAGCCTTATTTAGAACATAAGCAGGTGTTATTGGCAATTAATCACACCACCACTCGGCATATTATCGCGATGCAATTGCAAACATGGGGCTGTCAGGCATATACCTGCATGCACTCCAGTGATGCGCTAGACTGGCTAGAACATGAATATCCTTGTGATTTAGTGATTTTAGACATGGAAGAAGATGATATTAATATCATCAAATTGGCAAGCCAAATCAAAGCCCATTCCAAACATTTGCCGCTGTTGGTGTTCAGTCCTTTAGACCCCGCACATTTCCGTGCCACCTTGCCACCAAACTTGGTGGTGGCGTATTTAAACAAACCCATTCGCTATTCTCAATTATTTAACACGCTGAAAGATATTTTCACCCAACCTGTAGAACAGCAAACCCACTTATTGGGCGCACAATCCCAGAGCGTTGCGGAAACGCCGCCGCTGTTAGCCAATACTTTTCCGCTTCGCATTTTGTTGGCAGAGGACAATTTAGTTAATCAAAAATTGGCGTGTTTAATGTTGCACAGTTTGGGCTACAGTGCTGATGTGGCGGCGAATGGTGTTGAAGTATTACAAGCCTTGGAACGCCAACCCTACGATTTAATTTTCATGGACATGCAAATGCCTGAAATGGACGGCTTGGCGGCAACGAAAGAAGTGATTGAACGTTATCGCACGCAACGCCCTGTGATTATTGCCTTAACTGCCAATGCCTTAAGTCAGGATCGGGAAAGATGTCTCGCAGCGGGGATGGATGATTATTTAAGCAAGCCTGTGCAATTGGAAAACTTGATTAATATCTTGCACAAATGGCGCACCAAAATTCTCAAATTACCTGCGCTCGCCCCTGAACCGCCTAAAATGCAATCCGAGGTGCATGGCGAATGGGTTGACTCCAAAACCTTTTCCAAACTCAAAACTCACATTGCGGCAGATGCCCTGCAAAAAATTGTGAATTTGTTTATCAGCCAAACCTCGGATGCGATTCAACAAATTCAGTTGGCTTTACAAATGCACGACGCGCAAAAAATTCAGCAGCTTTGCCACAAATTGCGCGGTTCTTCAGTGACTTTGGGCGCGGTGCAATTTGCTAAATTGTGTTCACAAATCGAAGCGGCTTGTCAGCAGAAAGATTGGGAAAGCCTACAAGAATTGGTAAAATCTCTGGAACAGTGTTATCACAAAACACATTTGCAGTTTTTACAGTTGGTGCGTTAGAAAATTGCATTCGTTTCAAGCAAGCCAGTGTGTGTCATCAATTAAGTGAAGGGTTCTGTTTCAGCGGCATGTAGCGCGGATTTAAATCTGAAACTGCGCCCCCAACCCCCTAAAAGGGGGCTAAACACAAAAATTAAAGCGGTTTTAAGTCCCCTTTAGGGGATTTAGGGGCTTCTTTAGCGGTTAATGCCTATTTGATGACACGCCCTAGCATTGTCAGAATTACAGGATTTTCAAAATTAAAGAATAAAACTTGATATGATTAATCTCCGTGGGGTAATCCTGTTTAATTCGGATAATCCTGTCAATCCTGATTCAGACATGCCTTCCTTCACTTTTTTAGGATATTACGTATTCACGCCGCCATGCGATTCAAACAGTTAGCTCGTTACGTAGGACAATTTAAATCTTTAGGCTTTGGAATGACCAGTGTTGCATTACTTGTCGCCTGTGCGCCGCAACCGCCGACCCCGTCTCCTGGGCATTTAAGTACCCAGAATTTGCCGCCCCCCCCTAAGTCAAACCATATTCCAACACCTGTGCATCAAGTGCCGTTTGTGCCACCGCCGCAAGCTGCTGCCCCTTTGGAAACTTATACTGTGGTTGTGAATGGGATTGCGGTGCGTGATTTATTATTTGCATTATCGCGGGATGCGGGCATGAATTTAGATATTCATCCCAATGTGACTGGCAGTGTCACTTTAAATGCTATTCAGCAAACCTTGCCGCAGATTTTGGAGCGTATCGCAAGCCAAGTCGATTTACTTTATAAAATCGAAGGCACAAATTTAAGTATTCGTCCTGACACCCCGTATTTAAATATTTATAAAGTGGGTTATGTCAATATCGCCCGCGAAAGCAGTAATGAAATGACCTTGGCAACCCAAATTATTTCCAGTGTCGATAGGATTAATATTTCCCAAACGGGTGGCACAGGCGGTTCAAGTGGTTCTGCCAGCGCAAGTGCTTCAGGTTCTGGGGAAAATAATTCCACCACTAAAATTAAAAACGTCTCTAATAATTATTTCTGGCAAACTTTAAGCAATAACATTCACGCGATTTTAGGACAGGCAACTGCCACAGGCTCGACCACCCAAACCATGAGTTCAGGCAATAATTTGGTGCGTTCTAGTAATGATGTGATTGTCAATCCTGAAAGCGGCGTGCTCTCTGTGCGCGCCACTTCACGCCAACATAAAGAAATTCAAAAATTTATTGACCAAGTGGTGCGTGGTGTGCAGCGTCAAGTGCTGATTGAAGCCACCGTTGCCGAAGTACGTTTGAATGATCAATATCAAGCAGGGGTGGATTGGAAACGGATTTCTGGGGATTATAGTTACACCCAAAGCACTTTGGCGGGCAATGTTGCCACTGATCCTTATTATGCTGCCAGTTATAGCAATGCCAACAGTCCGCTGGGCAATGTTTCGGCAACGGTGCGCATGTTGGAACAATTTGGCTCGGTGAAAGTCTTATCTAGCCCGAAAATCATGGCATTGAATAATCAAAGTGCAATTTTAAAAGTGGTTGATAATCTTGTCTATTTTACTTTTTCATCGCCTACCATTACCAATCCCACCAGCACAGGCGGAATTAGTAATATAAGTCTGTCGCTGGAAAATGTGGCAACTCCGCGTTTTCTGCCTGTGGGTTTAATGATGAACGTTACTCCACAAGTCGGCGACGATGATGTGATTACTTTAAATGTGCGCCCCACCATTTCCCGCGTGATTGGCTTTGTGAATGACCCCACGCCTTCTTTAGCAAAAGCTGGTGTTGTGAGTCGTATTCCTGAAATTCAAGTGCGTGAAGTCGAGTCGATTTTAAAAGTCTCAAATGGGGATATTGCGATTATTGGCGGTTTGATGCAGGACACACTAAGCCAGAAAAATGACGGCGTGCCAACTTTGTCACGTTTGCCTTTGGTCGGGGATTTGTTTAGTTTTCGCAATGACACGTATTCTAAAACTGAATTGGTGATTTTTTTGCGCCCTGTGGTGATTAAAAATGCCAGTTTGAATAGCCCTGAATTGCGTGAATATCAACGCTATTTACCCGATTCAAATCATCCCGATGTTGCACCGCCCACAGGCTTGACCCAGCCGCAATAGTTTTAGGAGCGACGAAGGTAGGCATTTCCACGCATTTAAATCGTGCGTGAGACCTTCTAGGTTTTAAAAACCTAGAAGGTTTTGAATCTGTAGAAAATTTAGTAGTCGTAGGGTGGAATAGCGTAGCGTATTCCACCAAGAAAGGTGATAACTCTAGGCATGACGCAGTTGAATCGCTAAGACCCTCCTTGTACGGCAGAAGCTTGTAAAATCCTCACCGCTGGAGCGTTGGAACGAGACAAATTGTACTTTCAGCTTCGTAGCTCCTACTGCGGTGGAATACGGCTTACGCCTATTCCACCCTACGCTTGATAAAATTTATTGAATTAATGAGCTTATTAATTCAACTGCGTAACTCCTAATAAGATAGAGAGCGGGTGATTGAGTCTAATTTTCAAAGTGAACAACTCGAATTCAAAGCACTTGTGTAAAAAAATAGCGACCCACTTCAAGCAAGTCGCTATTCAATTAAAACTCTTAAAAACGATTACACTGCCGTCGGAGCCGCTGGCGGTCTTCTCAACTTGATGTGTAATTCACGTAACTGCATTTCACTGGCGGGTGAAGGCGCAGAAGTCAAAGGACAACTTGCAGTTTGAGTTTTCGGGAAGGCAATCACGTCACGGATTGAAGTTGCACCCGTCATCAGCATGACCAAACGGTCTAAACCGAAGGCTAAACCGCCGTGCGGAGGACAACCTGACTTTAACGCATCCAACAAGAAGCCAAACTTTTCACGCGCTTCGGTTTCCCCAATCCCCAGCAAATTAAACACGGCTGATTGCATTTCAGGGCGGTGAATACGAATTGAACCGCCACCAATTTCAGAGCCGTTTAACACCATGTCATACGCACGCGAGATGCACGCACCGGGATTGGCTTCGATTGCGCTGATGTCGGTGACATTGGGCGCGGTGAACGGATGGTGTAAAGACATCCAACGTTTATCTTTTTCGTCCCATTCAAACATCGGGAAATCGACCACCCACAAGGGTTTCCAGCCTGCTTCCATCAAGCCCAAATCTTCACTGACTTTTAAGCGCAATGCGCCCAAAGCATCATTCACAATCTTGGCTTTGTCCGCGCCGAAGAAGACGACATCGCCCGTTTCTGCGTGCACGCGATCTAAAATTGCTGCGATTACGTCATCAGGCAAGAATTTCAGAATCGGCGATTGCAAGCCGTCCCGTCCCGCGCTGCGGTCGTTGACTTTGATATATGCCAAGCCTTTCGCCCCATAAATCGCGACAAATAAAGCGTAATCATCTAATTGTTTACGCGATAATTCGCTGCCTTTGGGAACGCGCATCGCGGCAACACGACTGTTTGCATCGTTTGCAGCGGCGTTGAAGACTTTAAATTCTACGTCTTTGACTAAATCACTGATTTCCGTAATTTCTAAAGAAGTCCGTAAATCAGGCTTGTCTGAACCGTAACGATTCATCGCTTCCGCATAAGTCATGCTGGGGAAAGGATTGGGCAG
>JBDKHS010000034.1:0-2825 GCA_039797505.1 Pseudomonadota bacterium
ATTTTTTCAACAAAGGCATGCTGCACTTTTTCATCGAAAGCAATTGAATGTTCCAAAGTAATGGAAGGCAGTTTTTCCAATTGGACAATTAAGTGTTGCCCCTCATCCAAAGTCGGCATGAAAGTTTTCCCAATTTTGGTATACGTCCACGCCGTCGCCAACAAACTGAGTCCCGCCAACACCAGCACTAAACGCGCATTCCGCAGGCAAAACTTCAACAAAGGTTCATACATGTAATTGCACATCCGCACTAACAGCGGCTCATCGTGGGACGCTTTGGTGAGCAAATACGAGGCAATCACAGGAATGACGGTGAGTGATAACAATAAAGAACCGCCCAAAGCAAACACAATTGTGACTGCCACAGGAATGAATAATTTACCTTCTAAACCTTCCAAGGTTAATAAAGGCAAAAACACGATGATAATAATCAAAATACCTGAAGTTACGGGCGTTGCCACCTCGCAAACAGCCCGATAAATCAGGTGTAGGCGCGGTAAAACGGATTTTTGATGTTGTGCATCTGCCAGATGTTTGACAATATTTTCAATCACCACCACCGCCGCATCGACCAGCATCCCAATTGCAATCGCAAGCCCGCCTAAACTCATGAGATTTGCCGACATGCCGAGTTTGCGCATCAAGATAAAAGTGACCAAAGCGGATAAGGGTAAAATGATTGCGACGGTTACAGCAGCCCGAAAATCGCCTAAAAATAGCATTAACAAAACTAAAACTAACACAATTGCTTCAATTAAGGCTTTAGAAACGGTGTAAATTGCGACGTTGATTAAATCGGTGCGTTTATAAAACACATCGATTTTGACCCCTTTGGGCAGTGACGGTTGCAGTTCTGCTAATTTAGCAGTCACCCCGTTCACCACTTGCCGCGCATTAGCACCGCGCAAACTGAGCACCAAACCTGTGACGGTTTCTTCTTTACCATCACGGGTCACCGCGCCATAACGGGTTAATTCCCCGATGCGGGCTTGTGCCACATCTGCCAAGCGAATCGGCACGCCTTTGGTATTTTGAATCACAATAGCGTTTAAATCTTCCAAAGAACGCACGCTGCCCTCGGCACGCACTAATAAAGATTCTTCGCCCTCGGTCAAACGTCCTGCGCCGTCATTACGATTGTTGTTTTGCAAGGCTTGTTTCAAGGCTTCAAAACTCACCCCGCGCGCCGCCATGTTGCCATTGTCGGGAATCACTTCAAAACTACGCACAGAACCGCCCAAAGAATTGACATCTGCCACGCCGGGCACGGTGCGTAAAATCGGGCGAATCACCCAATCCAATAAACTGCGGCGTTCTGTCAGTGACAAATCACCGCCTTCAATGGCGAACATGAAGACTTCCCCTAGCGGGGTGGTTAAGGGAGCAAGCCCGCCTGAAATATCGCCGGGTAAATCGTTCCATATCGCATTCAAACGCTCGCTCACTTGTTGCCGCGCCCAATACATATCCGTGCCTTCGGCAAAATCCACGGTGACATCGGTTAGCCCGTATTTCGCCACAGCACGTAACATCACTTGATTGGGAATCCCCAACATTTCCACTTCAATCCGTGCAGTAATGCGAGATTCCACTTCTTCAGGGGTCATGCCGGGGGCTTTGATGATGACTTTGACTTGCGTCGAGGACACATCAGGAAAGGCATCAATCGGCAAATTGTGAAACGCATGAACTCCCGCGCCCCCAATCATGATGGCAAACAGCAGGACGAACAGGCGTTGAATCAGAGAAAACTTAATCAGTGCGGCTAACATGTTGTTATCCCTCGTAAAGTTTGCACGTTCATTCGCTAGCCCCGCCCAATTCTAACCAACGCGCCTTAATGGAGCTTGTGCCTAAAATGGCAATTTTTTCTTTGCCTGTTAAGCTGGGCGCGTGAATCACCGTGAATAAATCATGTTCAGCAATAATGTGCACGGGAGAAGCTTTAAAGCCTTTGGCGGTTTTGATGAAAATCATTGAATCCGCGCCGCTGCGCACCGTCGCAGTTTCAGGCACGCGGTAGTAACCTTTATCCACCATGCTATCAATATGCACTTCAGTGAATTGTCCGACCCGTAATTTATCCGCATTTTCAGTAATTTCTGCACGCACTAAGACGGTTTGATTGCTGGCATCGACTTGTTGCCCAATTAAAATCACTTTGCCACGAATTTTAGTATCAGGGACACTGATGGCGGCATCAATCCGTAAACTGGGTAAACGATCCACAGGCACACGAATTTCCAGCCATAAATGGCTTAAATCTCCAATTCGATACAGCGGCTCTAAACTGTTGACCCGCTGCCCCGTCGCCACCATGCTTTCTAAAACGACACCTGAAATCGGTGCGACAATTTCCAAGATGCCTGAAAGTTTACGCGTATTACCCAAATTTTTTAACGCGGCATCGCTCAAGCCCGCCAAACTTAACGCCTGACTACGGGCACTGAGTTCTGCATTGCTTTCTGCCAATTGGCTTTGGGTATTAATAAAACGGCGTTCTGGAATAATGCCTTCTTTGAACAATTGTTGGTCACGGTTAAATTCATTTTGTGCGAGATGCTGTTTGGTCAAAGACAGCAAATAATCGCGTTGCAAACTGATTAATTCCTGACTTTGCACCCGCACTAAAGTCTGTCCTTGTTTTACCGTGTCACCCACAGCCACTTTTTGCGTTTCGATTAACGCAGGTTGCGGCGTGCTCACCACATATTCTTTACTGGTGGGAATCATTACCCGCCCTGGCAAATGATTGCCTGCCGCCACCGTGGCTTTTTCCAACGCGCCTAAATTAATACCCATGCTTTTGACTTGCGCGTCGCTCA
>JBDKHS010000035.1:0-4351 GCA_039797505.1 Pseudomonadota bacterium
GTCACAAACTGTTTACTTAGCGTAAAGTAAGCCAACCTTTTTAGCAAAAAAAACAAAAAATCACAAGCCTATTTTCAAATTTTTTTACAATTTCCTCAAATCAGGGAAATTTTTTTGAAAACTGCTGGGGAATTAAAGTGAAATTTGCTGCAAGGAAACTAGCTGAAAATTCTAAAATTCTGGTTTACACTAAACTGGCGACATTATAGTGTAATTGCTGCTTATTGCCTATCGAATTAGACGATTTTCTCACGGCTAAAATTTCAGCAACTGCATCCTGAACAAATTTGTACAATAATTTTTTCCACTGAAGGTAGGTTATTCCGATGAAATTGACCCAGTTTTTAAAAAAAGCTTTACGCCGTGCCGTGTTATTATCCAGCATGACCTTGTTAGTTGCCTGTAATGAACGCAGCACTTTATTAGATGCGCCTCCTCCCCCTGCAAATCAAAAGCCTATTCCTGCCGCAGTGGTTGTGCCAGCGGGTTCGACTGCGCCTGCCGTTCCTGCAACGGGTACGAATACCAATCCCAATCCTGTGGATTGCACCCTGCCACAACAATCGAATTTGTGTAAGCCTGCTGTGCCGAAATAAAGTGCATGAAACCTTAGGGCGTGTTATCAATTAAGTGAAGGGTTCTGTTTCAGCGGCGTGTAGCGCGGATTTAAATCTGAAACTGCGCCCCATCTCCTTTCCTTTCAAAGATTAAAACCAGCCCCTAAATCCCCTAAAAGGGACTTAAAACCACAATAATACTTATCTTTAGTCCCCTTCAGGGGGTTGGGGGCGCAGTTAAAACTGACCTTGATACCCTTCTCCTCCCTAAAGGGAACTTTTAAAGACAAAATCTTTTATGTTTAGCCCCATTTAAGGGAGGGTTTCATCATTGACGGTTATTCTATTTAATCTGAGTTCAGGATAAGCAAAGTTTTTAAGCAGTCATCACTCAATGATGATATTAGCCTTTTATCTCGTTTCAACGCTCCAGCGGCGAGGATTTTACAAGCTTCTGCCGTACAAGGAGGGTCTTATCGATTCAACTGCATCCTGTGAATCCTGATTCTGATAATAAATTGGCTAAAATCCTGAGCTGTTTAGCACTACCATTATTTGAATCTAAAAATTTGTGCCGCGCTGAAGAGGACTTTTTAACGGTAGGCTATTTCTGTCTACGCCGTAACACGCCTAAATTGCGCTCTTTGTCATTCACCACAATCAGGAAATACTTGCTTAATACAGGATCATACATCCATTTTCCTGTCCAATCTGCTAAATAATTAATCGGCTTGCTGACCACGTAATAACCCACTTGTTCGCGCCGCCGTGCTGCAAGGGCTTCAGGATTCACTTTGCCATCTAAATTAATTGTGCGATCATGAAAATAGCCCAAAGTACCCGACTGAATTGCACCCACCCAATCCGAAGTTGGCACATGGCGATGCACCCAATTCACCACTTGAAAATGCGGATGTGAGGCAGCTTTGCCAAAGTCGCGGACGTGTAAACCCACAATAATTAACAACATTAAACTGACTGCCACCCCTTTCAGCACAAACCATTTAATGCGTACCCAAATCCACAGCACCAACACTGCCCACAACAAACTGGTGAACGGGGTCAGCGGGTAAAAATAGCGCGGAATAAAATATTCAGCCCCAAAATACAGCCCATAAAATCCGCAAAATCCCAGCCCGTAAATACTCACTAAAGTGAATAACCAACGTTGCGCCCGCGTTTGTAAGCGTTGCCAAAGTTTTTGTAGCCCCCACAATACCCCTAATAAAAAAATTAGGGACAGTGCGAGCACGGGCGGAGTATCTTGAATGCTGCTAGGAATCGGCAGAAATACCATAAAGTTTTCTACCAATACAGGCGGCAAAAAGGGCAAGTTATAGCCCAATTGTGCGGTTAAAGATTCGGCTTGCCCACTGATCGGCATAATGCTGCCAAAGCCTTTGTAATTATTCACCAGCCACGGCACGGCAACCAGCACCGATAAACTGCCCATCACCAAGATTTGATAAAACCGTTGCCATTGTTGAGCGCGTTCACCTGCAACTAAAATGTAGCTCACACAAACGGCAAAGATGAAGAAAATCGCGTCATTGCGAGTCCAGAAGCAAATCCCCAACGCCAAACCCAAAAAGACCACTTGTCGCCAACGCAGGGTTTCCAAATTCAACAACAAACCATAACAAATCGCGAGCACGATTAAAGCATACGCGCCTGTTTCCAAGCCATTCATACTCATACCGATGAACACAGGGCTTGCAAACCAGATTCCCGTCGCCAATGCTGCAATTTCAAAGCGTTGGGGGTGATGCTCTAAGAGTTTAACGCTTAATTTCCACAGCAAATAAGCCGCCAGCACGCTGATGACAAATTGCGTAAGCACGATGAAAATCACACTGGTACTTTTATCGCCATCGGTGAGCCAATAAAAAATAGCCCAGACAAAGGTCATTAACGGCTGCGTGCCATTGGTCGGCAAAGTGCCGTCGGCGGTGCTCATGCCAAAACCCAAGGCAAGATTGCGGGCAATGGTCATCATCAAATAACCATCTTCGGAAATCGAGTAGAACATGCGTTGTTCACTCAGTAAGGGCAATAAGCGCACGCATGTGCCTATGCTCAGCAAGATACCTATAAAAACTTTAAATACCCGTGACATAAACAGCTCCTTTAATGGATACGTTGCCAAACGGCTAAATTTTCACTGCTATCTGAGAAACGATGACGCATCTTTGCTTTTATAAACACCTCTTTCCCCCCCATCCACATTTCTGAAACTGGCCAGTCAATAATATATTCAAGATTTTTCTGTTGGATATAGCTTGCAATATTATTGTGTTGACGCGCCACCAAAGCTTCCGGGTTCACCTTGCCATCTAAATTGATAGTACGGTCATGAAAATAGCCCAGCGTGCCACTTTGTAATGCGCCAACCCAAACTGTTTCAGGCACATTTTTCTGAGTCCATTCCACCACTTGCCAATGTAAATGCTGTGAACCCAGATAATATTGATTGCCCCAATACGCCTGCGCATGTGTCAGCAGCATATAGCCTGCAAAACCTACCGCGACGGCTGGCAATAAAATTCGGGCGCGGGATTGTTGAACATGATGCCACGCACTGACCACCACCGCCGCCCACAGCAGAATAAAAAAGGGAGAAAGGGGGAATAAATAGCGTCCAATAAAATGCGGGACATTGAAGAAAATCCCGTAAAAAATCACCAAGCATAAGCCGAAAATCCCCGCAATCATTACCAAGCGTCGTTCAGGCGCGTGAAATTGTCGCCAGTGCCACAGTACCAATCCAAAGGCAAGAAAAATCAAAATCATCGCGCTGATAGCCAGATTTTTATCGGCGGTCAATCCATAGCCCTGAATGGGTAAAAATGCGAGCAGATATTCCATTGAAATCGCAGGCACTAATAAGGCACTTTCGGAAATTGCCGCAATCATCGATTCTGATTGTCCGCTGACGGGCATTAAATGTCCAAATTTCACCACATTATTAAGCAGCCACGGGCTAGCAATCATCACCGAAGTTGCGCCCATCACCAACACTTGTACAATGCGCTCGCGTAAAAATTCCCAATCCCACGAACCACGTAAAATATGCGTCACGCAAGCAGCGAAAATGAAAAATACGGCATCATTGCGTACCCAAAACGTCAACCCCAATAACACCCCAACCACCGCATAACGCCATAATCGCCAAGTGTGCACGGCGGCAATGCTGAAAAATAAAGTAATGCCAACCACGCACAACGCGTATAAACCTGTTTCCAAGCCGTTCATGGTGTGTTTTAAGGTCACAGGGCTGACATACCAAGTTGCGGCTGCCAAGGCGGCAACGGTGGAGGCAGAGCGGTGGGAATGTAAAATCTGTTTACCCGCCAGCCACAATAAAAACGCGGCAAGGCTTGCAATGATAAACTGCGCCCAAATCACCCACATTGCACCCAGCGTTTTATCGCCATTAAATAGCCAAAATCCCGCCGCCCATAAACCTGTGGTTAAAGGCTGTGTGCCATTGGTGGGAAGCTGTCCGAGCGAGGTACTCATTCCCAAACCCAGCCCCATGTTGCGGGCGATAGTCATCATTAAATAACCATCTTCGGTGATGGATTTAAACATGCGGGTTTCGTCGAGTAGTGGGGTGAGTCGCACCATCGCCCCCACTAAAAATAAAATCAGAATCAGCCCGCCAAACACCCGGGGACTGTGTAAATTGAATTGAGAGAGTTTTTTAGATAGCATCGGCTTATTAACAAGAGTTGGTAAATTAAGACTGTGATGAAAATTCCTACCTGCTACACTTCGCAGCCTTGGCAAGTGAC
>JBDKHS010000036.1:0-5707 GCA_039797505.1 Pseudomonadota bacterium
ACATTTTGAAATGAGAAAATACTGTGTGTATTATCGTGTCACCTGTGGAAGATGTTTCAGGTTTTCCGAATAGTCAAGCAGAGCTTGACATGCAGGCATTCCCAAACGGAGCTTGGGAACGAGGTAAATTTTCAAATTTCACAACGGTTTCAAATTCAACCCGCGCTTAACTGCGTGCGCTACTCCACTCGCTAAACAGCGGTTTTAATTTCTCTAAATGTTGCTCTAAATTCATCGACAGCAAGGAAGAAATTGAAAACAAAGTCGCTAACACATCTAAATTAGTATCAGCTTCCGTGGCGACGCGAATGCGTTGCAGGAAATCGTAATTCAAGGTTTGCATATCTTCGTAATGTTGCTTTAAACCTATCAAATCCCAATCAGGCTGTTGCCCATCTTTATATAAATACAATTGGGTTAATAAGTACGACGTGGTCACGCGGAACACAATTTCATCAATTGAAGCGAACGGCAAATGATAATGTGCCATGCCGCGCATTCTCGAAAGAATCGGACAAGCACTGGTTGCCATCACAAAGCCAATCAGGGCGCGCAAGCCCGTTTGTGCATCACAGCGTTTGAAATAATCGCGTTCAGGGGTAATTACCTGCACATCCGTGGTGCTGCATGACAGAATTTCTTTAAAACCTAAAATAATCTCTTTTGCGTCAATGGCGACGGGGCAATGTGAGTATTCTGTTGATTTTAAAGGACAGTTTCCACACTTTTGAAATTCTAAACGTGTCCATTCGGGATAATCGGCATTGTCTAAAATTTCGGCACGGGGACGGTCAAAATCAATTTTATACCGTAATACTTTGCCCTCATCGAGGGTAAACGTGTATTCAATATACATCTGGTCACGTTGGTCAAACATGATGAATAGTTCTCAGCGCGGCGGGAAGGGAGAGATTAAACAAACAAGTGTTCAATTTCTTTCAAGTGTCGATCGAGCGTTAAGGAAATCATAGAGGAAATTGTAAATAAAGTTGCCAGCACGTTCAAATTAGCATCTGCCTCACTGGCATCACGAATCCGATCCAATACATGAAAGTTGACCGTTTGCATCTCTTTAAAATAGACCTTGAGTCCTTCAAATTCAAAATCGGGCTTTAAGCCTTTTTTCTGCAAATAATACTGTTTGAGTAAATAGGACGAGGCAACCCGATACACCGTTTCATCCACGGAGGCAAAGGGCAGATGATAAAATGCCATGCCGCGCATCATTGAAGAAATCGGGCAGGCACTGCTTGCCATGATAAAGCCAATAATCGCCCGTAATCCTGTTTGTGCATCGGTGCGTTTGAAATATTCACGCTCGGGGGTTTTGACTAAAATATCCACTTCTTTGCAAGAAATGATTTCAGAAAAACCTTGCACAATTTCATGCGTATCCACCGCCACAGGACAGTGCGAATATTCTGAACGACTGAGCGGACAATTTGGGCATTGATGAAATTCTAAGCGCGTCCATGAAGGATATTGGCGAGCATCTAAAATACGTTCACGAGGTCTTTCATAATCGATTCGATAATGTAAGACCTTTCCATCATCCATGGTAAAGGTATATTCAATAAACATTTTTAGACACCTATCTCAAAGTCGCCAAAGTTAAGACATGCTAACTTGTGCATCAGGGCATTATGCCTGAAATAGCGAATTTTATGCCAATTGGCAGAGAGAGTTAAGTGCTAATATGAAAAATATGTGAAAATACTTTGCATGATGCTTTAAATCACACAATGCTAGACAACAAGGAAGAGGATTTACAACAGAAAAACTGAAAAAAACTAGAAGGGAAAATTTTGGTACCGAGGGTCGGAATCGAACCGACACGGTGTCACCACCACCAAATTTTGAGTCTGGCGCGTCTACCAGTTCCGCCACCCCGGCAATAAATTTGAAGTGCTCATTATAGAGCCTTGCATCAAAAAAGCAAGTCTTTTTTATTTGTTTGTTTCAAAAATTTTCTCTGTGACCCAAGTTTAAATCATGAAAGCAGCAGTTACGCAGTTCAATCGATAACAAGGTGTTAAGCCTTCAATTGAACCCATTAAACACAAGTAAATTACTAAACAATTGAATTATTTGTAAATTTTTTGCGAAAGCAGCTTTTTTGTCATATAGTTCTACTAGACTGAAATTGTCATTTCTAGAGACGCGTTTCGTAACGCACTCATTTTGGTCTGATACACATCAAAGCAATATTTTCGTGAGGCTTAAAAATGAAAAATATTTCAACCCTATTCAAAATTGGTTTAATGCTGTGGCTTGTGTTGGGGAATCTGGCACAAGCGGAAGGTTTGCACATTGCAGTGGCTGATCATTTTGGTTTACCCATGCAAGAACTGTTGAAAATTTTTGAAAAAGAAACGGGCATCGTTCCCACAACCACAGCGACATCTTCAGGCGAACTCTATAACAAGCTGAAAGCGGGCGAGTTATTTGATGTATTTATTTCAGCCGATGTGATTACTCCCGAACAATTAGCACGGGAAGGGCTGGGCATTGCAAACACCCGTTTTACGTATGCTGTGGGTAAATTAGTCTTGTGGAGTCCTAACCCCAATTTAGTCGATAAAAAAGGGGATGTGCTGAAAAAAAGCGACTTTAAGCATATTGCAATGGCAAATCCTGAACGCGCCCCTTATGGCAACGCAACTCGTCAAGCCTTGATTAAACTGAGTCTTTTAGACAGTTTGAAAGACAAATTAGTCATTTTAGAAAGCCCCGCCCTCACGCATAAGAAAATTATGGAAGGCGAAGCAGAACTCGGATTTTTACCCTTGTCTTATCTGCGTCCCAGCAAAAAAATTGAAGGTTCATATTGGATTGTGCCCCCACAACTGTACGGACGTTTAGAACATCAAGCGATTTTGCTAAAGCATGGGGAAAACAACAAAGCCGCAAGAGATTTTATTGCATTTATGAAAACGCCCCGCATTCAGAACTTGATTGAATCCTTCGGTTATAGCCTGCCTCACTAGATATATCATCTCAGGTGAATCTATACTCAGATTCACCTACCACACCAGTCTAAACTTTTTTGTCCTTTAAGCTTACACTTAAGTACTATAGTTGGCGCATCTTCTGAACACGTTCTAAACACTGATTTAGTTGTGCCTTCATACATCACGCAATATTCAACTAAAGATGACTTTAAAGAGCTTAGGCTTGCTGTCGTCAATCACTCGGAGAAACGAATGTTTACTTCAAAATTACGCAATGCAGTTTTAATGCTGCTATTGCTCAGCCCTGTTCATGCAGAAGATTTTCATGTCTCAGCAGCCGATCATTTCATGCTGCCCTTACAAGAATTATTAAGATTGTTTGAAAAAGACACAGGTTACAAGGCCAGCGTCACAGGCACATCGGTGGGAATGATTTATAACAAGGTCAAAGAAGGCGCACCGTTTGATATTTTTTTCTCGGGCGATGCGATCACTCCCACTAAAATGGAACAAGAGGGCTTAGGGGTTGCCAATACCCGCTTCACTTATGCCATTGGTAAATTGGTGTTATGGAGTCCAAACCCCAGCTTGATTGACAAGAAAGGTGAGGTGCTGAAAAAGGGGAATTTCAAACACTTGGTTCTGGCAAATACCGAACGCGCAACCTATGGTGTCGTCGCAAAGCAAACAATGGAAAGAATGGAGGTTTGGGAAAAATTAAAGGACAAGCTGGTGATTGCCGAAAGTCCTGTCCTCACCTACAAAACCATCAACGAGGGTGGCGCAGAATTAGGATTTTTACCTTTGTCTACCCTCAACCCCAGCAAGAAAATTGAAGGCTCATTGTGGATTGTGCCCGCAGGATTATATGACCGCTTGGAACACCAAACCTTGCTCTTGAAACATGGGGAAAACAACAAAGCCGCGAAAGACTTTCTCGACTTTGTGAAAACGCCGCGCGCTAAAAATGTGATTGAATCCTTTGGCTATAGCATCCCCCGTTAATACCGAGCGTGTGAATCTGAGGTGAATCTGTCATCAGGTTCACCTACAATGCCGTTGCTGGTCTTAATTGTCCTCTCCCATATTTTTAATTTACTAAATCACTTGGAAGCGTGTAGGATAGACACCATAGTAGTTTTTAGTTTTGATAATATTATCAAAATGTTATTTTAATACGTTCGCTCAGGAGTTGTTTATGCAGCCGCTTAGTTCACAAGGTCAAGAAAGAATTAATCAAATTGCCAACCAGTATGGAGTCAGCAGTGATGCCGTGCTTACGCTGTTACAAGCCCTCGTCAATGGCAATGGCACGATGGCACAGTTTAATCATTGGGAACTTGGCGGAGGCGGACAATGGATGCAAGGCGGCATGACTATGGTCGGCGACATGTTCAACAACTCGCTGAAAGCTAAGGTTGATGGACTGTGTTTTGAATTATCCAACTTATTGGCACAACAGCCATTTAAACCGATGCCTGCCAGCTTTCAGTCACAGCATCAAGGGGGCGGACAGCAACAAGGTCAAGGCGGGCAACAACAAAGTCAAGGCGGCGGTTTTGGCAATTATGGCTCAAGCTCCAATGGCCCTGTGAGCTTGTTTATTCCAGGCAGTTCAGGCAATTGGTGGCCCAATGATTTAGGCTCGCCATCCAGCAGTGGCGCACAAAATAATGTGCGTTATGCGTATTTCCCCAGCACTCGCCGCTTGGCGGTGGATATTAATGGGCAAGTTTCTGTTTATGACACCTTGGATCATCAAATTGGCGGGGTGTCGCAACAACAAGGTTATGGCGCATCCGTGATTTTCACCAGCCAATACGGCACGGTTGACGTGTTAAATCTGCCTTTGGTTTCTGGCGCGGGCACTTTGTCAAAAGCAGCCCCCATCGCACCAGTTGTTCCACAAACCCCTATCCCACAGCAGAATTTCCAGCCTGTGGCAAACTCGGCGCAAGAAACAGATATTTTTGCAAAGATTGAGAAGTTAGCGGAGTTGAAACAGAAAGGCATTCTTTCTGACAGCGAGTTTTCAGAAAAGAAAGCAGAATTATTAAGCCGTTTATAAACTTTTGAACGCGCCCCCACCCCCCTAAAAGGAGGCTAAAGATTAAAACTAGCCCCTATATCCCCTAAAGGGGACTTAAAACCGCTTTTGTCTTTAGCCCCCTTTTTTTAGGGGGTTGGTGGCGCAGTTTCAGATTTAAATCCGCGCTACACGCCGCTGAAACAGACCCCTTAACTTAATTGATGACACGTCCTAAGGTTTGACGGCTAATTTTGTAGTCTATTTATTAAATTGCGACACTATAACTATTTGATATTACTCTAAATATGACTGTACTGCGTAACGACTAAATAATTAAGATGTAAAGACTTTGTGCTTTTTCAGCGTTGATTCAGTTGCGCTTCTTCAAGATTAACTCAGCTTAGACAACTATTCTTATCTTTGAAAAAACCGCCTAATACGCTATAGTTGATCATTTTAGCTCTAGTGCACTCGACGAAAATAATAGGCTTCCCGTATTGGGTAATCGCCTGTTTTACAGTAATCTCAAGCCCCCTGCGGCTCGCATCACGGCTGAATTCAACGCCCCGTTGCACCATGAAATACTGTCACCTTATCCTATCCATTAAGATTATTATCCAATGAATCCATCTTTCCCCTTGTTAGAGAAAATCGATTCACCCGCCCAATTGCGTGAATTGCCTGAACGAGATTTGCCGCAGCTTGCCCAAGAGTTGCGTGAATTTTT
>JBDKHS010000037.1:0-12192 GCA_039797505.1 Pseudomonadota bacterium
GGGACTTATACCCGTTATAGTGCAGGTGGGGCTGAGTTGCTCGTCAGTAACGAGATTAATGCCCAATTTATCAGTTGAAGCGTGTGTTTGAAAAAGCCCCCAATTCCGAAGAAAGTCCCAAAGTATTTTTTAACGACTTAAAGAAGCCCCTAAATCCCCTGAAGGGGACTTTAAAACAAAATCTTTTATCTTTAGTCCCCTTTAGGGGATTTAGGGGCTTTGTTTAAAACGACTTGGGGGACTTCCTTCCTTAGTCCCTGAAGGGAGCTACACACTAAGCACTTGAATTTATAATGTATAAAAATCCCCTTTAGCAATTCGTAGCTTGGCTTAACGCAAGTCAACCCAATAAAAAAACGTAAATAGAAATATGATATTAGGAATTGTTAGGTTGCTGTTAGCAACCCAAGCTACGAGGTTGTAGACAACATAAATTTGAAATCCCATTCAACCAGCTAACCCGAACATGACCCAGTTTGACAGCTTTACAGTGATCGTGTTCTGAGCCAGTGAGAAAGATAATGCAGTTACGGTATGCAATCATCGCCAGTTTAGGTTTATTTCTGAGTAGCTTAGCCGCTGCTGAGAATTTGAAGGAAGTACTTCAGCAAACCTTAGACACTAATCCCGATGTTTTAATCAGCTCCAACACCCGCCGTGCAGTTGAGCAAGAATTGGAACAAGCACGCGGGGGGTATTTGCCGAGCGTGGATTTAGTTGGGGGTTATGGGCGTGAAATGAGTAATAATCCTTCAACCCGTTCCGCAGGCAATAGCGGTAATGTCTCACTGACACGGCGCGAGGTGGGTTTAAGTATTTCACAAATGTTGTTTGATGGTTTCGGGGTAAAAAGTACGGTTGATCGTCAACAATCCCGCACCGAAGCTGCCGCACACCGTGTTTATAGCACCAGTGAAAGCGTGGGATTGCGAGTGGTTGAGGTCTATTTAGAAATTTTAAACCGCAATGAATTATTAGGTTTGGCGAAAGATAATTTAGTACGCCATCAAAAAATGTTCTCCCGTATTCAACAGATTGTTGCAGGTGGCACACGAACCCGCGCTGATTTGCAACAAAGTCAAAGCCGTTTATCACTGGCAGAATCCAGTGTTGTCAGTTCTCAAGGCTCGGCACGTGATGCTGAAAGCAGTTATCAACGGGTGACGGGAAACATGCCCCAAGCTTTAGCCAAACCTGAGTTAAGTGCGATCAGCGAATTATTGCCGAAAAATCTTGAAGCGGCTTTGACATGGGCAAATCAAAATCATCCTTCATTACGGGCTGCTAACGCAGATTTAGCGGCAGCTGAGGCAGATAAACGTCAAGCCAAATCCAATTATATGCCACGCCTAAGTTTGGAATTGGGAGCGAGTAAAAATAATAATTTGGATGGGGTGACGGGTAAAAATGATGATGTGAATGCCTCGCTTAGATTACGTTATAACTTGTATCGGGGCGGCGCGGATCAGGCGCGTGTCCAAGAAACGGCTGAGCGCATTGTGGTGGCGAAAGAGACTGTACGGCGCACCCAGCGTATTGTGGAAGAAGAAGTACGCTTGGCTTGGAATAGTTTAACCACCATGCGTGAACGTTTGAGATTTTTATCAAATCATGTCAAAGCCAGCAGTGAAGTGGCGGAGTCTTACAAAGAGCAATTTGATAAGCAAGGACAACGCAGTTTGTTAGATGTGTTAAATGCAGAAAATGAAGTGTTTAACGCACGTTCAGCATTCACTGTGGGACAATACACAGAATTGTTTGCGACGTATAAAGTCTTGGCAAGTATGGGAATATTATTGAATAGCATGGCAGTTAAAGTGCCTGATGAAGCGAGTGTGAAGCAATAACTGACAGCCCCTAAATCCCCTAAAGCGGATTTTAAACAAAGGCTTATTTATCTTTAGCCCCCTTTAGGGGGTTGGGGGCTGTCTTTAAAGCGACTTTGGGACGCTCATCGGGGTTGAGGGCTTTCGTTAGAGTATCTCTGTAAAATTCACAATAATGGAGTATGAGGAAATGATTCATCGAGGGCACAGCAGTGCATATTTTATTAGTTGAAGAAGATGTTCAGACGTATTTAACCACGCGCCAATTATTGGACATTCCCGAACACCCTGTGAGTGTGGATTGGGCCCCCAACTATGACATGGCGACTAAATTCGTCAGACAACACACCCACGATCTATGCCTGATTGGATACCACCCTTCTCATAAAAATCAGCATCAATTTTTAACTTGGCTATACGCCCAAGACACTCAATTACCCGTTGTGCTTTTAGTAAACTCCCCTCTGAATACCGAAGAAATTTTTCTCCACCCTTACCGTGCCGATTTTATTTATAGAAATCAATTTACGTGGGATATGTTGCTGCGTTCACTGCGCTATTTACAACAGATTAAAAACGTACAAAATCAACAAAATAATGCGCAAATCATTTTAGAAAATTGCCGCACTTTGATGAGCTTGTTGGATAAAACAGGCAAAATCGTCAATATCAATCAAGCGGCTGTACAGCTCATGCACCTTAAGACCGCCAACAGCTTAAAAAACCAATTCTTTTGGGAAATTCCCTTGACGAGCAATCTGCCACATGTGCAAGCAGAAATGAAAAGTGCGATTGAAGCGGCACTGGATGGCGAGGCAGGTGAGCTGGAAATTTTAACCAAAACCGTGGATGAGCAGCCGCTGGCGTTCAAAATGTATGTTACGCCCGTACTGGAAAGCAACGGTAATATTCAAGGGATTTTGGTGGAAGGCTGCGATCTCACCGCGCAAAAACAAGTCGAAAAAGAATTAGTCTATGCCACTTTGCATGATGATTTAACGGGGTTGCCCAATCGAACCTTGTTTATTGAATTGTTAGAACGCGCCATGAGTCGCGCCCAAAATCACAAAGATTACCATCTCGCCGTGTTGTATATCGATCTCGACCGATTCAAAGTGATTAATGAAAGTCTGGGGCACGACATGGGCGATTGGTTGCTGATGGAGGTTTCACGGCGTTTGCAAACCTGTCTGGGTGATGAGGTGGTGCTGGCGCGTTCAGGCGGCGATGAGTTTTTAATTTTATTGAATAATTTAAAAGAGCTGAATGAAGCGACCCGTTTGGCAGCAGAAATCAGTGAAGAGCTGGCAAATCCTTTTCCCTTACATGGCTATGAAGTGGTGACTTCAGCAAGTATCGGAATTGCTTACGGTAATGAACGCACCGACAGTGCCGATTTATTACGCGATGCGGATACGGCCATGTATCGCGCCAAAACCGCGCGTTCTGGGTTTACGGTATTCAACAGCGGCATGCACACCCAAGCGGTGTCGCGCATGCAGATTGAATCGGATTTGCACAAAGCCTTAGAACAAGAAAATTTTGTGCTGTTTTATCAGCCGCAAACCGATTTAATTACAGAACATTTGGTGGGTGCAGAAGCCTTAATTCGTTTTCAGCATCCGATTAATGGCTTAATGGCTCCGAATCATTTCATTCCGATTTTGGAAGACACGGGCATTATTATTCGCTTGGGCGAGTGGATTTTGCAGACTGCTTGCCAACAATTTAAAGTGTGGCTAGATAATGAGTTACCGATTGAACATATTTCGGTGAATCTGTCGCCGCATCAATTCCGCAGCAAACGCTTGACAAAAATGGTAGCGGAGGCGATTGAAAACTCTGGAATTCCTGCGCATTGTTTGGAATTGGAAATTACCGAAAGTTTGCTGCTCGAAGACACTAAAAATGCAATGCACACCTTGCACAGCTTCCAAGAAATGGGGGTGCGAGTCACCATTGATGACTTTGGAACAGGTTACGCTTCGCTGAATTATTTGAAGCGTTTCCCTGTGGATTGCTTAAAAATTGATAAGTCATTTATTGATGGGGTTGCCGTCGATCCACAAGATGCCGCGATTACTGTCGCCACGATTGATATGGCGCACGCGCTGGGGTTGCGGGTGATTGCGGAAGGCGTGGAAACCATCGACCAGCGCGATTTTTTGCGGGATCATGGCTGTGATTTGGCGCAGGGATTTTTGTATTCTCCGCCCATTGAACAGCATGCCTTTCATGAATGGGCCAAGCAATATCAGAAAGTGATGCAGCAGCATAAGCGTTAATTAACCTGAGTTCAGGATTAAGATATATTTGTAGTAGTAGGGTGGAATAGCGTAGCGTATTCCACCCTGAAATGCGATAGTTACTAGGGCATGTCATCAATTAAGCCTTAACAGGCAGTAGCCTGTATGCAAGGTAGTGGAATGCGGAAGATTTGAATCTTAACTGCGCCCCCAATCCCTTAAAGAGGGCTAAACACAAAAATTAAAGCGGTTTTAAGTCCTCTTTAGGGGATTTAGGGACTGGTTTTAATCTTTTGCGTCATACCTCCTAGAGTTATCACGTTTCTTGGTGGAATACGCTACGCTACTCCACCCTACTACTAAATTTTCTACTCTATAGGTTTTATACCTGTCATCAATATCTCCCTCAATCGTTTCATTGAGCTTTCAGCTGACATCTTGATTCCACTGATTTTTTTCATGAAAAGTCGTTGCGTGACAAGAAACGGGATTGCCTTCTTTGATTCAACACCTTGAAGAAAAATATGAAACCCCGAGTGTTAGCCACTTTTGATAAGCTCTTGTAAAGTTTTGCACAGTGCTCTTAACATTATTAAATATATATAAAGATAAAGATTGTTAATACTAGGCTGTGCAAAACTGTTAGTAACTCTGTTTTTTATTTTAAAAACAATATATTATTTAATGAATAAGCTGTGCATAACTTTCTAAAAAGCTGTGCATAACTTTGTATAAATCTGTTGCTAACACCTCCACAAATGAAACTTTCCACAACTTACTAACAAGTTATCCACAACTTACTAACAGCTTATCCACAGGCTTGTGCATAAAAAATGGCGACTTCATAGGCTGTGAAATCAGCTTTAAAACACGTTGTTCATGTTGAATAGTAGCCTACTAATTCATCGAATTAGCCAGCATTCATATTGAATACAAAACAGATATTGCATAAGTTCAAAACCTATGTAATTCCGTGCAAGCTGATTCAGGTGCATCATTAATCACTGTTTTAATCTTTTTCTAAATATTAAGCTTTTGGAAAAATAAGGATTTTTGCAATTATTTTCTAAAAATGACTTGGCAAAACCCTCGCTATTGATTTAGACTTAGGAAAATGCTGCATAGCGCAATGAAGATATTCATTACAGCAACGCTTATGACAGGATGTCTCCTCACGCAGCGTTTTTCACTTGCCGCAAATGCGTTTGTAGTGATTCCCTAATGACTCGATTTAGTGAAAAATCCCCTGCTTAGGTAAAAAGGCCCGTTGCTAAGCAATATTAACAGCGGGTGTTCCCATTCAATATTATTAACAACCGATCATGACGAGAGGGAAGATATGGCACGCTTAACTGTAGAAGATTGTCTGAAACATGTGGATAATCGTTTTAACTTAGTGCTGTTGGCAAGCAAACGCGCCCGCCAACTTTCCATGGGTGCAACTGCATTCGTTCCCCCAGAAAAAGATAAAGTCACCGTGTTGGCATTACGCGAAATTTCCGAAGGGAAAATTAACCGTGATAATATCGACAAAATTGACAAAGCCCATCATCACGATGGATCACGCAATAGTTAGTAGTGAGTTCCCATGCCTGATGACAGTGTGATAGGGCCGCCTAGGCGACGTATTCTTTCCAGCGACTTGTGCAATGTTCTAGAAACTTATTTAGAACCCACGCAGGTCGGCGCGGTTTATCGTGCGTATTTGTTCAGTGCGGAAGCCCACGAACATCAAAAGCGTCTTTCAGGCGAGTTCTACATCTTTCATCCGATTGCGGTCGCCTACATCCTTGCAGAAATGCGCATGGACCCACAGACCGTCATGGCAGCTTTACTACATGATGTGATTGAAGACACTCCGATAACGAAAGAACAACTCGGGGCGCAATTTAGCGAAGAAGTTGCTGAATTGGTCGATGGAGTCAGTAAACTGACTCGAATGCCGATGGAATCCCGCGAACAGGCTCAAGCGGCAAGTTTCCGTAAAATGTTAATGGCAATGAATCGCGATATTCGCGTCATTATTATTAAATTAGCGGATCGGCTGCATAACCTGCAAACAATTGGGGTGATGAAACCCGAGTCCCAACGCCGTATTGCGCGAGAAACCCTCGAAATTTACGCCCCCCTGGCACGTCGTTTGGGCATGAATGGCATTCGAGTACGTTTAGAAGAACTCAGTTTTGCCACACTCTATCCACAGCGTTATCGAATTTTAACCAAGCATTTGCGCCTGTTGCGTGAACAGCGTCAAAACCTGTTGCAAGGTCTACACAGCGCCATTGAAAAACGTTTTCAAGAACGTCAAATGCCGCAAACGGAAGTGGTATTGCGTGAACGCACTTGTTATGGCGTGTATAGCAAGATGCTGGAAAAAAAAAAACCACAATCCCCCAATCGTCGCCATTCCTTTCAAGAAGTGACTGCGCTGTATGCCTTCCGTGTCATCGTTGATACCCTAGACGAATGTTATAAAAGCCTTGGCATTGTGCACGGCTTATATGTCCCCAGTTTCAAACACTTTCGCGATTATATCGCCGTCCCCAAGAAAAACGGTTATCAATCCTTACATACCCAATTAATGGGCTATCACGATTATCCGATTGAAGTGCAAATTCGCACGCGTGCGATGGATGAATTTGCGGAAAAAGGTATTGCCGCCCACTGGCTATATAAACTTGAACCCGAAGTCAACTTACAGCATGAAAACTCCACCAATTACGCAGCACGCCAACGTGCCAGCGCGTGGTTGCGGGATTTAATCGAAGTCCAAAAAAATGCTTCTGATTCGCTCGAATTTTTAGAAGATGTTAAGCGCGATTTATTCCCTGATGAAGTTTATGTGTTTACCCCCAAAGGGAAAATTTTACATCTCCCCAATGGCGCGACTGCGATTGATTTCGCCTATGCGGTGCACAGCGATGTCGGCAATCACAGCATTGCAGTGAAAATTGACCGTGATTACACCGCGTTATCTGCACCGTTGGTGAGTGGGCAAACGGTAGAAATTACCACCGCATCATGGTCTCATCCCAGCGCAAATTGGTTGGATTTTGCAGTTACACCCCGCGCCCGCAATCATATTCGCCATTATTTGAAAACCATGCGGCAAGAACAAGCCTTGGATTTAGGCAAACGCATTTTAGAAAAAGAACTGAATTTGCATCATATTGTGTTTGAAAAAGTCACTGAAGAACAAAAACAGCTCTTACTCCACACCTTGCAACTGGAAAGTCTTGATAAATTATTCAGTGATATTGGTTTAGGCTACCGCATGGCATTGATTGTTGTGCGTCAACTGGAATCAATTTTGAGTAACAGTCCGCCGCCGCCCCCCAGCACAAAACCCGCCCCGCTCTTAATTCGTGGCACAGAAGGCTCTTTGGTAAATTATGCCAGTTGTTGCAGCCCGATTCCGGGTGATAAAATTCTGGGGTTTGTCACCGATGGTAATGGCATTGAAATCCATACCTTACATTGTAAACACTGCGCCAAAATTAACTCACCCGATAAAATTGTCCCTGTGGCATGGGAAAGTGAAACCGAAGGTAATTTTTTAATTGATATTCGGATTGATGTACGTGATGGGATGGGGGTTTTAGGGCGTGTCGCGTCTGCACTGGCTGATATGCAAGCAAAAATTGTGAAGGTGAATGGTCATGGTGCAGAAATACAGGGTGCGGGCAGTCTGAATTTTCAAATCACAGTGAATAATCGTTTGCATTTGGCAAATATTATGCGCCATTTACGCCATTTCCCCGAAGTCATTCGTATCCAACGTGGCAATCATACACAACAGCCTGACATGTTGAGTGCTGAATAGTTTGTTAGCGAACACTGGGTTTGGCATTCTCTCTGAATATGTTTTGATTCCCTAAAGAAAGCCCCCAACCCCCTAAAGAGGGCTAAACATAAATATTTTATTATCTTTAAAAGTCTCCTTTAGGGGCTTCTTTAAACAGTTAAAAAATACTTTGAGACTCTCCTCCGAGAGAACCCCTTGAAGTTCTACTGTCATCGTAGGTGCGAATTTATTCGCACAGCCCCGTCGAGTTAAAAATTTATGCGAATAAATTCGCACCTACAATCAGCCTTTTTGCCAACATAAGCTATCCCGAAAGACTTGGGGCGCGGTTGAATAGAGTGTTCTAAACTAAACTCAGTCAATTCCAGCACAAACCTGCAACCCGAGATTTCATCATGTCCTATAATTTTGACCAAGTTCACCCGCGCCGCAATAGCGACAGCATCAAATGGAATGCCTACCCCGAAGACGTGCTGCCCTTATGGGTTGCCGATATGGATTTTCCCTCACCTGCGCCCGTGTTAGAAGCCTTACAGCAACGTGTTGCAGCGGGTATTTTTGGCTACGGTTCAGTTGCCAAAGAATTAACCGAAGTTCTGTGTGAACGCTTACAACAACGTTACCAATGGACAGTAACACCCGAGCAGTTGATATTTTTACCAAATTTAGTCAGTGGTTTAAATCTGGTGTGTCGTGCTTTTGCCAAAGCAGGCGAGGCGGCATTGGTGCAAACGCCAATTTATCCGCCATTTTTGTCTGCGCCCATGAATCAAGGGATTAAATTACAAAGTTTAGAACTCATTCCACAGCAGCGCGGCGCACAACTGTATTATGAAATTGATGAGCTGGGTTTTACGGCATCAATGACTCCCGAAACACGCTTATTTCTGCTATGCAACCCCCATAATCCTGTGGGCAGACATTTTTCCCGCTCCGAATTGGAAAGCTTAGCAACGCTTTGTTTACAAAATGATTTAATTATCTGTTCTGATGAAGTGCATTGTGATTTAAATTTAGACGGACAAAGTCATATTCCTTTCGCCACGCTCTCCCCCGACATTGCACAACGCTGCATTACCCTGCTTGCTCCGAGTAAAACTTTTAATATTGCAGGTTTGGGCGGCAGCTTTGCCGTGGTTGAAAATCCGCAATTGCGTAAACAATTATTGGCAGTGATAGAAGGCTTAATTCCGCATTTAAATGTGTTAAACAGCGCGGCGATGCTTGCCGCTTATCAGCATGGGGAAAGTTGGCGACAGGCATTAATTCCCTATTTACGCGGCAATCGGGATTTTTTAGTAAATTATCTCGCAACGCATTTACCACAATTAAAAACGACAATTCCTGAAGCCACTTATTTGGCGTGGATTGATTGTCGCGATGCCAATTTGCACGACCCTTATCAATTCTTTTTGAAGCAAGCCAAAGTCGCATTTAATGAAGGCAACAGTTTTGGGCAAGGCGGCGCAGGTTTTGTCCGCCTGAATTTTGGTTGTCCGCGCAGCACCTTGGAAATGGCGTTGGAAAGAATGCGACACGTATTAGGGCAGGTCATCAAATAGAAAGATAGGTTCTCCTAAAGAATTAAAGATTTTTAAACACGCTACTTTTTGTTAAAACTTAATTAATGACACACTCTAGGCATGACGCAGTTGAATCGATAAGCGGCAGAAGCTTGTAAAATCCTCGCCGCCGTTGGAACGAGATAACTATCACGCTTCAGGGTGGAATACGCTACGCTATTCCACCCTACTACAAATATTTCTTATCCTGAACTCAGGTGACATTAGCAAAGTGTCGTGCACAGGAGTGGGCGTGCGTGTCAGCGGAAAAATAAGGTGGGTAAAATGACAAACCCCGCTGTTTCTCAGAAATCGCGGGGCTTGTTACAGATTACATCGTGTAAGTTAATTTGTCAGATTTCAGCATGTGGGCAATTAAACGCTCGATGCGATCCTTGGTTTTGCCTTGGTCGAAATCATCAAACTGAATTCCCACCCCCGAAGGTCGACCATTGGCGGCATTTTGGGGGTTAATCCACACCACTTTGCCAGGCACCATGGATTTTTCACCCATCAAGGTAAACATCAAGCTCACGGGTTTGCCCAAGTGATAAATATGATAGCGATCCGTGGGATAAAAAACCCCGCCGCGCTTTAGGAAGGGCATGTAAGACGAATATAAAACATTTTCGTCTTTAATTTCTAACATCAGTAAGTTATCACTGCCGATAAATGGTTTTTTCATGCTTATGCTCTCCGCGTCACTTGACTGGCACGTTGCCACGCAATTGCCAAATTTTCCAAAACGCCTTGGCTTTTCACGTTACTGCTGCCTTGCAACAAACTGAAGGCGGCTTGTTGCTGTTCCAAAAGTTTGAATAATTCTGCCAAGGGTATTTGTGCGGCAAGGCGTTGAATACTTTCTCGAAAATCTTGATTAACAATCCATTGTGCTTGCGTGGTGATCCGAAAGCGAATGAAGTCCATCGTCCAGCTTTGAATCCACCCGAGCACACTCTTGGGTTCTAGTTTATCCCATTGCATTGCAATCTGCACAGGATCAGCCTTTTCCTGCAACAGTTGGGTGAGGCTTTGCCATAATTGTTGACGTTTGGCAAAACCCTCGCCTGTGATCAGCGCGTGGGCACTGAGCGGGGCATGTTGGGTTAGTTTTAGTAGTAAATCGACATCGCTTTGTGCGGGCGCGGCGGTTTGCAACCATTGGCGCATGCTGTCGTGGGCGGCACGATTGAAATCAATGCGTTGACAGCGGCTGCGCACGGTGGCGGGCAATGCCATCGGTTGATGACTGACTAATAAAAATGCCGTTTTTGCAGGCGGTTCTTCGAGCAGTTTTAATAAGCTGTTGGCGGCATTATGGTTCATGGCTTCGGCAGGTTGCAAAATAATGACCTGATACCCTGAATAATTTGCTGTTAAATTACAGGCTTGTAGCAGTTGGCGAATTTGATCCACTTGAATCATTTTGCCCGCTTCCGCAGGGTGCACCTGCAATAAATCGGGGTGATTGCCCGCTTTGCGCAAATGGCAAGGTTTGCAGTGTTCGCAGGCAAAGCCTTCTGCGTTGGGATGCTCACATAATAGGCTGGCTGCAAACTGTTCGGCAAAATGCAGTTTTCCCATGCCTGCCCTGCCACACAGCAGTAAAGCATGATGAAGTCGATTTTGTCGCCAAGCCAGCATAAGTTGCTGCCAGTGTTCGTGTTGCCAAGGGTAAAGGGCTTGCATCATAGTAAGGGGATAAAAATCTCGCAGGCGTGGAATTGTAAAAACATGGGGGTATTTTAACTGTCTGGGGCAAAATTGACAGAGTTTAAATGTCGCGTGTGCGGAGTCATCGTAAGCTATGCGCCACCTCTTCAGTGCATCTAATTCTTATTTTTAACGAAATGACAGCCCGCAAACAAACTGACTCAATGCACACAAATGCTGAAATTTTAAATAAAAGCATTATAATGCGAATCAAGCATGTCGTAATTAAGTTTTGCAGCACTCCCTCATGACGCGACCAAAGTCATTTGTTATGGCACATTTCATGCCTCATCTCCCCCAAAGCGTATCGCAGTAGGTTTAGTAGGCTGAATGCTGAATATTGTACGGTGTCTCAATGGTCTGACAGATTGATTGCTCCTTCAATCCCCGCAAAAGGGATTATAAATTAACACAAGCCCCTAAATCCCCTAAAGGGGACTAAAAGAATAATTATGTTTATCTTTAGCCCCCTTTAGGGGGTTGGGGGCTTGTTTTAAAGCGACTTTGTGACTCTCATCGAGATTGGGGGCTTTTTTAGGGGCGTAGTACAAACCAGCGTGCAGTCGATAGCGCATTGCTGCAAAACTTAGACTTTTCACATTGAATATTAAAAAACTAAATTAAGTTAGCGTTTGAGGTAATTAGCTTGGCTAAGATTATCGTCGTCACATCAGGAAAAGGTGGAGTAGGTAAAACTACGACCAGTGCTGCCTTCGCCACAGGCTTAGCATTACGCGGTCTGAAAACGGTCGTTATCGATTTTGATATAGGATTACGTAATTTAGATTTAATCATGGGCTGTGAACGCCGTGTGGTCTATGACTTTGTCAATGTTATCAATGGAGAAGGGAATTTAAATCAAGCCCTGATTAAAGATAAACGTATTGATAGCCTATATATTTTGCCCGCCTCACAAACTCGCGATAAAGATGCTTTAAGTTTGGAAGGGGTGGCACGGGTTTTTGAAGAACTGAAACAACGTTTTGATTATATTATTTGCGACTCGCCCGCAGGGATTGAGCACGGCGCGATCATGGCAA
>JBDKHS010000038.1:0-8790 GCA_039797505.1 Pseudomonadota bacterium
AAGGCTTGCAACTCAGCGCAGGTATTTATGATCCCAGCGTGATTTCAGGCAGTGGCGTGTCTGCAAAACGCACTAAAACGCCGCGTATTGAAAGTGAATTATCGTATGCCACCAAACTGGGCAATGACAAAGTGCAATTGTGGTTAAGTGCCATGAGTCAAAAAGCTGATTTTGATCAAAGTGCGACTGCTGGTGCACCTAAAGGCTCTGTGAAAGCGACAGGTTGGGCATACGGCGCACAATATGTAATGAGTTCAGGTTTAGAATTATTGGCTTCAGGCTACACGGGTAAAGGTTTAGGCTCTACTTTGATGTTAGACAGCGATTCTTTAGACAGTATGGGTAAAGAACGTGACAATAAGGGTTTCTTATTGCAAGCCGCTTATACCTATCAAAAAACTAAAGTCGGTTTAAGCTATGGTCAAAGCCGTGCGAATGAAACCAGTGCCGACTTAGATTTGCGCATGGCAAACGGCTCGCGCCAAATTGCTAAACAAAGTTCAACCACTTTGGGCGTTTATCATGACGTGAACAAATGGTTAAAACTGGTGGCAGAATATACCCGCGCCACCAATGAATGGCATGGACCTGGTAGCAAACAAGAAGCTGACGTGATTTCTGTCGGTGGCTTCTTCATGTGGTAGGCTAGTGTTTTAGTTTAGTTTGATTAAGACCTCTTAGTTTTTATTGCTAAGAGGTCTTTGTCTGTCTGGAATTTAGTTTTACTGCGCCCCAACCGCGAGGAGAGTCTTAAAGTAGCCTTAAAGAAAGCCCCTAACCCCCTAAAGGGGGCTAAAGATAAAAATTAAAGCGGTTTTAAGTCCCCTTTAGGGGTTAGGGGCTTCTTTAAGATATTTAGCCCCCTTTAGGGGGTTGGGGGCGCAGTTCAATAAAACACCACAATAAAAACTCTAATATTCCCCACCCAAGGATAATTCATGAAAACGCTGATGCTGTGCTGTTTATTAGGCTTTTCGAGTGCCAGTTTTGCAGGCTGGTTTGATAACAATGAGAATGTGTTATGGCAATTTCGCGATCAATACGTGCGCATTGAAGCCCAAGAATCAGGCAGTGTTCCCAATCAACACCCTGTTAAATTTGCCCCCGACCAAATTCGGCATTTACTCGCCTCATTAACAGTGCAACGCGACACCAAACTTTATCCCGTGTTCACCGAAACTGAATTGAAATTAATCAGCGAGCCAATTACCAAAGCTTTAAGCATGGCGCGGGCGGAAGATGACGTGAGTTTTGCGATTGTGGGAATGCACCCCGGGTTATTGACCAATGAAAACCGCGTCATCACGGGACGGATTTTTTTCCAACAGCAACAATTACAAATTGTTTTCGGCTTGCTGCATGAAGAAATCAATGAAAAACAAGACCGCCGTTTATATCCATTTACTTTAGGTTCACGCAGTGGCAGCTTGGAAAGCACCAAGTGGAAATTGCAAACCAGCGCGGGGCAAGTATTAGTCGCAGAACGCCCCGACTGGATTGCCTTAACCCCAAAAACGGTGCTGGCACAAGCAGTGAGTACGCAATTATTAAAACCTGAACAAGTGGCACGGGAAACCGCACAAGTGCGCCAAGAAACCACCCGTTTAAACAGCGAACAAAAGCAATTATTAGAAAACACTTCGCGCTTGCAGCAAGAAGTTTCACAGTTAAAACAAGAAGTCACGACTTTGAAGCAAGCTCCCGTCGCACCCATTGCTAAAAAAGCAGTTGCGCCCGCTCCTGAGGTGAATGCAGCGAGTTCCAGCGTGGAACAGCGTTTATTGACCTTGCAACAATTGCGAGATAAACAATTGATTACTGAGCAAGAATATCAACAACGACGTTTGAAGATTTTGGATTCGCTGTAAATTAACCTAAGTTCGGGATAAGAAATATTTGTAGTAGGGTGGAATAGCGTAGCGTATTCCACCATGAAGCGTGATAGTTCTAGGGGTATGGTGGAATACGCTACGCTATTCCACCCTACGACTACTAAATTTTCTACTCTAAAAAAGTAGGAGCAGAGAAGATTTAACATCCTGTTCTCCGCCCCTGTTGCAAAGGGGGCTTGCCAAATCGCGTTTACAAATTGCTTAAAATTCCTGTTTGATGAGCTTGCGGCAAAGCTTTGAAATCATAAGTTTGTTGGGCTTCGCCATTTTTCAAAATCACGACCGTATTTCCAAACGCTTCCACATCGGCTTGATCGTGAGTAATAATCACCACAGGCAATTGAAAACGCGATTGAATTTGTAATAATTCCGCCCGCATTTTGCTGCGCAATAAAGGATTCAAAGCGGCAAACGGTTCATCGAGCAAGAGTAAATCAGGTTGACACACCAAAGCCCGCGCCAAGGCAACCCGCTGTTGTTGTCCGCCCGATAAATCACGGGGCAAACTATTCGCTAATTTATCAATTTCAAACAATTCCATAATTTCGCGAATACGTTGCTGATAATGCGACGATTTCCACCACCATTTGGTTAAACTAAAACTGATGTTTTCCAACACACTCAGATGGGGAAATAAGGCGTATCGTTGGGGCAAATAACCAATTTTGCGCTGGCTGACAGGCACATTAATATGGGTTTCTGAATCAAACAAAATGCGGTCGTTAACAATAATATGTCCCGCATCTGGCGTGATTAATCCCGCAATAGATTGTAAAGTCAGACTTTTCCCTGCACCAGAATGCCCAAATAGCACCAGAAAATCATCGGTAGTGCTGAATTCTACTTTCAGTTGAAAACAGCGATGTTTATCCAGCAGCTCTTTTTCAATGTTTACCGAAATTGTCATGTTAAGCTCACTTAGCCTCTCAAAAAGGCTGCTTTAAAAGTCTTGTCGCGATACTTCTTTACTGCGCCCCCAACCCCCTAAAGGGGGCTAAAGATTTAAACCAGCCCCTAAATCCCCTAAAGGGGACTTTAAAAATTAAAGAATGTTTAATGTTTAGCCCCCTTTAGGTGGGGGCTTCTTTAAAAAACCTTAGGGCTTCCCAAAACCATAACGCATCAACACTGCCAAACTTGCTTCAGCAGTTACAAAATTAATAAATTGCTGTGCCAAAGCATGATTACGACTGTCTTTAACGCTGCCAATCGGGTATAAAATCAGGTTGTGATTGCCCAAAGTTGCCACCACTTTCACTTTTTGTTTGGCGATTTCTGCGTCGGTGGAATATACAAAACCCACATCTACTTCGCCTTTTGCCACATAATCCAAAGCTTGGCGCACGGTGTCGGCATAAATAAACTTGGGTTTTAAACCGTCATACAGCTTTTCAGTGGCGAGTGATTCTTGGGTATAACGTCCAATCGGCATATTTAAATTGCCTGCCGCAATGCGTTTCACCACGGGTAAACTTAAGTCTTGAGGTTTGCTGATTGCGAGCTTGCTGTCCACAGGCACAATCATCACCAATTTGTTGCTGACAAAGTTCTTAACGCTGGCAGCTTCAATTAAATCTTTTTCTAAACCTTGTTTCATCGTGGCTTCGTCCGCAGAAGCGAATACGTCAGCGGGTGCACCTTTGGAAATTTGCTGCAATAAATTGCCAGAAGCGGCAAAGTTAAATACCACTTTCGCCCCTGTGGCGGCTTCAAAATTCTTTCCAATTTCTCTAAACGCATCGGTCAAACTGGCAGCCGCAGAAACCACCAAAGCTTCTTCATCGGCATAACTGGGGGCTGCAAACGCAAGGCTTAGTAATAAAATACAGTGCATTAAGTGACGTAACATCTTATATATCCTCGTGTTAAATAAAATTACTCGCGAAACTGAACTTAAACTGCGCCCCTAAATCCCCTAAAGGGGACTTTAAAGATAAAATATTTATGTTTAATGTTTAGCTTCCTTTAGGGGGTTGGGGCTGCTTTTAAACCGACTTAGAGACTTCGTCTTTTACCAGTGCTGGCTTTTTAACAAACGGCTGGCGATGACTAACACAGCAATGCACACTAAAGACGTAATCAAAACTAAAACATCTGCCAGCGGATCATTGCCCGCTTGCACAGTGTCGTAAACTGCCAGTGACAAGGTTTGAGTGCGCCCCGGAATATTCCCCGCCACCATCAGCGTTGCGCCAAATTCCCCCATCGCGCGGGCAAATGCCAGCATTGTGCCTGCCAAAATGCCGCGCCATGCCAAGGGTAAAGTGATGCGTATAAATGTGTCTAAATGGCTTTGTCCCAAGGTATAGGCGACGCGCTCCAATTCCTGATCGACATTTTCAAAGGCGGCACGGGCGGATTTGAACACCAAGGGATATGAGACGATTGCAGAAGCTAAGACCGCGCCGTGCCAGTTAAAAATTAAAGTGTAAGAAAAGTTTTCGAGCAGCCAGTACCCAATAATGCCTTTTTTTCCAAACAAGCTAAGAATGTAATAACCCAATACCGTCGGCGGCAACACCATTGGCAAGGTTAGTAAAGCGTCTAACGTTTCTTTGCCCCAGAATTGCTTACGTGCCAAAAAATAGCCCATTGCTGTGCCAAATATCAAAGCGACCAAGGTCGCGATGCTTGCAACTTTCAAGGTCAGCCACAGCGGCATCCAATCAACTTGTGACCAAACAGCGAACATGATTAACAGAACCCTAAAATAATCAAGCTATTAAATAATAATTTCATCATGATGTTATCCCGCCTATCAGCACACTGAGAAAGAGGGTAAGGCTGTTCGTTATGTAAAAAAATGTATAACGCTAGACCTGTTAAAATTTAAAAAACTAATTTTTCAGAAGTCATGCAGTCAAACATATTTCAACCCCGTCATCCTAATTGTACGATGAAGGCATTGCGATATGCTTGACTTGGGACAATTACTTAATGGCTAATAACACGCTGTTTGCTTTGAAAGCACCGCGCAAGGGTTTGCCTAATTCGATTTTCATTTCTTCGAGGGCTTCTTCGGTGACAGTTGCTTTCAGCAGTTGCCCGCCTTCAAGTTCCAATACCACTTCAGCATTGACCTTGCCTTGCAGGATTGATTTCACAACACCCGCCAAATTATTGCGGGCGGTGACTTTCATATCTAAATCGGTTAAGAGAATAATTTGTGATGCTTTCACCAAGGCATAAACTTCTTTGCCTACAGCCAAGTCCAGCTGGGTGACGCTCTCCAAAGTCACCAAAGAGGTCAGCTTTACGCCCCCTGGTAAAGTCACGATCACTTCTGCATTGATAGAATCTTGTTTGATGGTGGAGATTGTGCCTAAAAATTGATTTCTTGCGCTACTGTTCATCGGGATAGAGCCTTATTGAATGACATGGTTTTGTAGTGCGTCAAAGACGCGGTGACAAAAAAGAAAAGACTTCGCAGTTTTAAGCGAAATTAATGCCAATTAGTAATTGCTTGTTTTTAAAGATAAAAAACAATAAGGTGTTTGTTATGAAAAGCACATTGTTCAATGGCGTTATATCTTATTGTATATAACGTTACAAGCAGATTTTAGTCTATTGGAGCGAGAACGCATATTTATCATAGCAAACTACTATGATAAATATGTATTTAAAAACAAACATATATAATTAATAACATCATTTTACTCAATAAATAATATCTCATTATCAACGTTCATTGGTAAATCTACAGTGAAAATAGCACCATGTCTCAAAACTCACCTTATTTACAAATTAAATGCCATAACATTTAGATAAGTTTAGGAATTACGCAGTTTAATCTATAATTATTTGATTTTACTGAAAGCCATTGTGCAATTGTATAAAGCTAACACATTGTAAACAAAAGAATTATTGTTTAAACTACTCAAGACATCAGAGAATAGTTTTTTAATTCTAAAAATCCCTAAATTTTGATATAGATAACTCTTACAGCATTTTAACCCGCTAGATTTATTAAACTTTTTATCATCTCCTAGCTCAAGTTAGGATATATGTTTTTCAGATTTATGAATACCCGTGGAAACCACTATGCACCCAGTCAGTGACGAAACTATTGCTGCCATTGCCACACCCGTCGGACGCGGGGGAATTGGCGTGGTACGAGTTTCTGGAACATTCGTTGCGCCCATCGCCCAAGCCCTGCTCGGCGGTGTGCCCAAAGCCCGTTATGCCAGCTATCGCGATTTCAAAGATTCCCAAGGCGAAACCATCGACCAAGGCATCGCGTTGTATTTTCCCGCCCCCAACTCGTTCACAGGCGAAGATGTTTTAGAATTACAAGGACATGGCGGCGTGGTGGTCATGGATCGCCTGCTACAAACGATTTTAGAATATGGCGCACGCCTTGCCCGCCCTGGCGAATTTTCAGAACGCGCTTTTTTAAATGGCAAAATCGATTTAACCCAAGCCGAAGCCATTGCCGACTTAATCGACAGTGCTTCCGTACAAGCGGCGCGTTGTGCTTTACGTTCTTTACAAGGCGAATTTTCCACGCATATTCATAGCCTTGTCGATGCCTTAATTTGGTTACGCACTTATATCGAAGCAGGCATTGATTTTGTCGATGAAGAAATTGACTTGCTTGCAGATGGTTTAGTGATTAATAAAATCAATGAATTACAGCACGCCGTGGCGCGGGTTTTAGACAAAGCCCAACAAGGCTATTTATTGCGTGAAGGCTTGCGTGTGGTGCTGGTCGGTGAACCCAATGTGGGCAAATCCAGCCTGTTAAATAGCTTGTCGGGGCGCGACAGCGCAATTGTCACCCCAATAGCGGGCACAACGCGCGACGTAATTCATGAACATATTCAATTAGATGGCATTCCGCTACACATCACCGACACCGCTGGTTTGCGTGAAACTGAAGACGTAGTTGAACAAGAGGGCATTCGACGCACGCGAATTGCGCTGCAAGAGGCGGATATTGTTATTTTATTATTAGATGATCGCTACGATAACGACGTGCCGCAGCAAGCTTTGCTCGCAGAAATGCCCACGCCACCTGTGATTATTCGTAACAAAATCGATTTAAGTGGACATGAAGCAGGGATTAACGCGCAGGGCGTGGTGTATTTGTCGGCAAAAACGGGCGCGGGTGTTGCGGAATTAAAGCAACATTTGAAGGATAAAGTCGGGGTGCATGATTACAGCGAAGGCAATTTTATCGCCCGCCGCCGCCATTTAGACGCTTTGCACCGCGCCCAGCAGGCTTTGAATAACGCAGAAATCCGCACGCTGGCTTATCAAAATGAATTGCTTGCGGAAGAATTACGCCTTGCACAACAAGCCCTTGGGGAAATCACGGGCGAATTCACCGCCGATGATTTGCTGGGGAAAATTTTCTCGACTTTTTGCGTGGGGAAATAACATGGCGTTTCAAATTTGGGTGGATGCCGATGCCTGTCCGAATGTAATTAAAGAAATCTTGTTTCGAGCGGCAACGCGGGTGCAAGTGCCGTTAATTCTGGTGGCAAATCAGCGGGTGCAAATTCCACGCTCGCCGCATATTAAAATGCTACAAGTCGGCGCGGGCTTTGACGTTGCCGACAATGAAATTGTGAAGCAATTGAGTGCGGGCGATTTGGTGATTACGGCGGATATTCCGCTGGCAGATTTGGTGATTAAAAAAGGCGGGCACGCGCTGAATCCGCGCGGTGAGCTTTATACCGTGGATAATATTCAGGCGCGTTTATCGGTGCGTAATTTTATGGAAGAGTTGCGCAGTTCAGGGATTGCGACTTCAGGCCCGCCCCCTTTAAATCACACGGATCGCCAAAGTTTTGCCAATGCCTTGGATAGGTTTTTGAATAAACTGCGTGCTTAAGTGAAGCCCCCAACCCCCTAAAGGGGGCTAAACATAAAAATTTTTATTTTTAAAGTCCCCTTTAGGGGATTTAGGGGCTTCTTTAAGCAGTTTAAAAATACTTTAGAACTCTCCTTCCCTAAAGAGGACTTCACCGCGTTCCAAGAGAGTGAAAACTTAAATTCCCCACTGCGCTGGATATAAGCAGCGGACTGATGACAGATTTTAGTGATGTGATATGCTGTTTACGTTTTTCTAAGGGCTTGAACAATACAGAATCAAATCACAAGACTATGCTTTAAATAGCGTGCTATGCCGCTCACTTTATCTTCATTTAAAGGAGGTCATTATGGATTTAGGCATTAAAAATAAAGTTGCATTATTAACGGGCGCATCTTCAGGCTTAGGTTTTGCCAGTGCGGAAGTTCTCTTGCAAGAAGGCGCAAAAGTCGCGATTTGCTCACGCAATGCGGTGAAAATTGAAGCAGCAGTACAACGTTTAAAAGAACGCGCCACTAATCCCGATTATGTGTTTGGCATGGTTGCCGATTATAACGATCCTATCCAAGCCAAGGCTTTCGTGAAAACTACACAGGAAAAATTCGGGGGCATTGATATTTTAGTGTGTAGTTCAGGCGGCCCAGCACCGGGCACAGCAACCCAATTTGAAGCCGCCCAATATCAACAAGCCATGCAAAATAATTGCTTATCTTTTATCGACCTGACCCTGAGTTTAGTGCCCGCCATGCGTGGCAAAAAATGGGGGCGCATTGTTTATATTACCTCCTCAGCCGCCGTGCAGCCCGTGCCGAGTTTAGTGCTTTCCAATGTTGCCCGCACCAGCTTACATGCCTTCGCTAAAAGTTTATCCGTGGAAATTGCCCACGATGGCGTAACCGTGAATTGCGTGATGCCGGGTAAACTGAACACGGATCGCATTATGGATTTAGTACGCATCAGTGCAGGTAAACGCGGCGCGACTTTGCAAGAAGAAATGAGTCAAGATTTTTCCAAAATTCCTGCGGGACGTTATGGTCAACCCAGAGAGTTGGGAACGCTGGTGGGTTTCCTGTGTTCCGATTG
>JBDKHS010000039.1:0-2680 GCA_039797505.1 Pseudomonadota bacterium
GCTTGGGAAAATTGCCCTTGTTGTGCGGCGGTTTGGGCTTGTTGTAAGGCAGGATTTTCCACAGGAGTTGCCGCGAAGGCACTCTGCAAAAGCATTGACAATAACAGACCGCACCCCAAAATGCGTGATGCGTTTGAGGAAAGACGGGCTAATTTTGCGATAACTAATAAGTGTGCAGACACTGGATTTATCAGGCGTGGTGGCGTTATTTTTATGGCGTTTATACTGGGGCGTGTGCCGTTGAGCCGCGTCCAATTTTCATGCTAAAGCTTAGCATGTTTCATAACTTTTAGGTGATCCATACAGCACTATGCTACAGCCTTGTATCTTTTTAATGGGCCCAACGGCATCGGGTAAAACCGATCTTGCCTTGTTTTTGAGTGAACAACTGCCCTGTGAGTTAATCAGCGTCGATTCTGCGCTGGTGTATCGCGGTATGGACATTGGCACAGCGAAACCCAGCGCGGATATTTTAACCCGCTTTCCGCATCATTTGGTGGATATTCGCGATCCCAGTGAAGCGTATTCTGCCGCCCAATTTTGCAGCGATGCCCATGCTTTAATTCAGAAAATCCATGCAGCGGGACGTATTCCCTTATTCGTCGGAGGCACGGGCTTATATTTTCGCAGTTTACAACAAGGTTTGTCAGACTTACCCTCTGCCAATCCCGAAGTGCGGGCTGAATTGGCGGCTGAGGCGGCAGCTTTGGGTTGGGAACAGATGCACCAGAAACTAGCCAAAATTGATCCCATTGCCGCGCAACGCATTCACCCCAATGACCCACAACGCATTCAACGGGCTTTAGAAGTGCACGCGATTTCAGGGATGAATATGAGCGAATGGTTTGAGCAATCACAAGCCAGCGCGTGGCAATATCCGACGATTAAAATCATCATCAGTCCTGCCGAGCGCGAAGTCTTGCACAGCCGTATTGCCACGCGCTTTCACGCCATGCTTGAACAGGGTTTTATTGAAGAAGTGCAGGGTTTATATGCACGCGCGGATTTGAATTTATCCTTGCCTTCGATGCGTGCCGTGGGCTATCGGCAAGTGTATTTATATTTGGCAGGCGAATTGCCGTTTTCACAGCTGGCAGAGCAGGGAATTATTGCGACTCGTCAATTGGCGAAGCGGCAACTGACGTGGTTACGCGCTGAAAAAGAGGCAGAATGGTTCGACAGCCAGCAAGCTGATCTTGCCGCCAATGTGTTGAAATATCTTGTCCACAACCCCATTCTATCTGCTACACTTGCCCTGAATCCGACTGAATCCAGTCATACGGCAAATAATAATTTAAAAAACCGAAACACGGAGAATCATCATGAGTAAAGGGCAATCCCTCCAAGACCCTTTTTTGAATGCTTTACGTAAAGAGCGTGTGCCTGTCTCCATTTACTTAGTGAATGGCATTAAGTTGCAAGGTCAGATTGAATCGTTTGATCAATTCGTGGTCTTGTTAAAAAATGCGGTCAGTCAGATGGTTTATAAACATGCGATTTCGACCATCGTCCCTGCTCGTAACGTCAAGTTCGAGGATGGCGTGACGGAAGAAACGCCCGAATAATGCTGAGCCTACCCCACTATGTTTGAACGCCCCCGCAGTGGAGAACGCACGGCTCTAGTGCATATCACGATAAACTCCGAATTTGAACAACCCGGCTTAGATGAATTTGCTGAGCTGGCGCGTTCTGCGGGGGCAATTGTGGTGACTAAATTACTCGGCTCACGCCAACGTCCCGATCCCGCGCATTTCATTGGCAAAGGCAAATTAGAAGAACTGAAAGCCTTAGTCACCGCCGATGAAATCGAAGTGGTGCTATTTAATCACAGTTTAAGTCCTGCCCAAGAACGCAATTTAGAACGCGCTTTGTCGTGTCGTGTGTTGGATCGCACGGGGGTGATTTTAGATATTTTTGCCCAGCGCGCGCGTTCTTTCGAGGGGAAATTACAAGTCGAACTGGCCCAGCTTGAACATTTGTCAACGCGCTTGGTGCGCGGCTGGACACACTTAGAACGTCAAAAAGGTGGGATTGGTTTACGCGGTCCTGGGGAAACGCAGTTAGAAACCGACCGCCGTTTATTGTCGGTGCGGATTGAACAGCTTAAAAAACGTTTAGAAAAAGTCACCCAACAACGCACTCAGAGTCGTCGCGCTCGTCAGCGGGCAGAATTGCCGATTGTGTCCCTTGTGGGTTATACCAATGCGGGAAAATCAACTTTATTTAACAGTTTAACTAATGCAGGGGTTTACGCCGCTGATCAATTATTTGCGACTTTGGACGCAACGTTTCGGCGGGTGGATTTGCCTGAAAAAAATAGCTTGATTTTGGTGGATACCGTGGGTTTTGTGCAGCATTTGCCCCACGATTTAGTGGCAGCGTTCCGCGCGACTTTAGATGAAACCCGCGAAGCCGATTTGTTGCTGCATATTGTGGATGCGAGTGATCCGCAACGCCAATTACGTATTGCCCAAGTGAATGAAGTTTTGAAAGAAATTGGGGCAGATTCTGTGCCGCAGATTTTGGTGTATAACAAAATTGATCGCTTGTCTGAAGAGGAAGGAAACTTACCTCGGGTGGAACGAGACAGTACCACACACAATATTTATAAAGTGTGGCTGTCGGCGGTGACGGGGCAGGGTTTGCCTGAATTGCTGGCGGCGTTGAAAGAATTTTTACA
>JBDKHS010000040.1:0-2843 GCA_039797505.1 Pseudomonadota bacterium
AACCAATAAGTCGGTGATTGCATCCACAGCAAGCGGCGGACTGAATAAATAACCTTGTACCACTTCACAGCCCCGCAAGTGTAAAAATGCTAACTGTTCGGGCGTTTCTACGCCTTCAGCAATCACTTGGATTTGTAAACTGTGTGCCATCGCAATGATCGCGCTGGTGATGGCGGCATCATCGTTGTCGGAGCAAATATCTTGAATAAAAGAACGGTCAATTTTCAACACGTCCACAGGAAAACGTTTTAAATAACTGAGCGAGGAATACCCTGTTCCAAAATCATCAATTGCGATGTGAATCCCCATTTCACGCAATTCGTGCAACACGGTTTTACTCTTTTTATCGCGTCCTTCTTCAAACAGCACACTTTCGGTGAGTTCGAGTTCTAAATATTCAGGCTCTAATCGGGTCGCGGCAAGCACATTTTTGACCGATTGTAATAAATTATTTTGTTGAAATTGGCGGCTGGAAAGGTTGACCGCAACCCGCATATTTGGCAAACCTAATTCTTGCCAATGTTTATTCTGGGCTGCGGCAGTATTTAAAATCCATTCGCCCATCGGAATAATTAAGCCGCTTTCTTCCGCCAAAGAAATAAAATGATTGGGGGCTAATAATCCTAATTCGGGATGTTGCCAACGCACCAGGGCTTCTAAACCAATAATCCGCCCACTGCGTAACTCCACTTGGGGCTGATAATACAATCGCAACTCGTCGCGCACCAAGACTTTCCGCAGTTGATTTTCCATAATCAAGCGTTTGAAAGTGGCGGTATTCATTTCAGCGGCAAAAAATTGGGAGTTATTTTTACCTTGCCCTTTGGCACGAAACATCGCTGTTTCTGCATTTTTCAACAGGTCTAAGGCTTCATCGCCATCGACAGGATAAATACTGATGCCAATGCTTGTGGTAATAAAAACTTCGTGGGTATCCAGTAAAAACGGTTTGTTTAAAGATTCCAAGAGTTTTTTAGCCAAGGCGGAGGCTTCTTTGGCGGGTGTTGCGCCAAGTTCTTGTACAATCACGAATTTATCGCCGCTGATTCGGGCGATGGTGGCGGGTGAGGGCACATTGCGTAATAGGCGTTGCGAAACTTCATATAATAATTTGTCGCCGATTTCGTGCCCGAAAGATTCGTTAATGACTTGGAAACCGTCTAAATCCAGCGAAAATAAGGAAAGATTTTGCTGGGTTTCATCGTCGATATTATCCCCTGCTTTCATATGTGATAATGCACTTTTAATACGTTCAATCAGTAAGTGACGGTTGGGCAAGCCCGTCAATACGTCATAATTCGATAAGTAACTTAATTGATCGGTGGTTTCTACTAAGCGGCGGTAGCGATTGAGGCGAGTAATTGTGCGCACCCGCGCCCGCAGTTCTGCGCCGTCGAAAGGTTTGCTCATGAAATCATCCGCGCCCATTTCCAACCCTAAAATACGAGAGTCGCGGTCATCAAGGGCGGTCAACATGACAATCGGCAATTCTGCCAAGCGTGGATTAGCGCGTAATTGTTGACAGACTTGATAGCCATTCATGTCGGGCATGATTACATCAAGCAGCATTAAATCAGGAATAAATTGATTGGCTTTATCTAAAGCATCGCGCCCATTTTCAGCGAAAACCAGTTTATAACCTTCGCCCGTCAGCAGCATTTCTACGGTTGAACGTGAAATAAGTTCATCATCCACAATTAAAATGGTGCTTTGTTCTGCCATGATGGAAGGTTTGATAATTTTAAGTTTCGGGGTTAGGCGCAAACAATTGACGAATGTGTTCGTGTAATTGAGTACGATTAAAGGGTTTGCAAATCACTTGATTTGCTCCAACATCTAAACAACGCTGACGTGCAACGGGATCATCCCATGCAGTGATCATAATAATAGGTAACTTTAAAAAATTTGGCATAGCGCGTAAGCGACGGCACACTTCAAAACCATTAATACCGGGCATCATTACATCTAAAAATATAATATCCGGGTGTAGGGTTTCGGCTTTTTCTAAACCTTGTAAACCATCCTCTGCAAAAAATACGATATGTTGCTCATCTTCGAGTAAGGTTTCCATGGTATAACGCGAAACTACTTCATCATCGATAATTAAGATATTGATCTTATTGGTCATGCTTTCTATCCTCGCTTGGTTATAACAGCATTTACTTCTGATTAATACAGTATCGACATAACGTATTAATTGATTGTGACATCATCCGTCACTTCATTATAACCATTCTTGACACAGTTGAAATAATAGTCTGTTTTATAGACCTAATAACAAATAGAATATCATCGATGAGTTCAGACTATCAGCGAAGCAAAGCTCATACCAACTGGGCAAGAATTTGATGAATTCCACCCAGTGAATATGAAAGATGATAGCCGCGTAATCGAAATGCTTTGAGGTAGGCTTAATTAGGACGCAGCAAAGGCTGTTCCATCATTGCCAAATGAATCCAAGCTTCGGGCAGGGTGTAACCCATTTCTTGTAATTGTAATAACAAATGACGCGCTTGATCGCAAAAAGCCGATTGCTGTTCTTTGGTGAACAAACTCATTGCCGCACGCAACACATCTTCTGGCTCTGATAATAAGAAGGGGACAATTTCATCATCTTGCACAGGAGATTCCGCCCGCAGCAAGTGCGCCACAAAGGGATAATCTAATAAAGCATACTGTGCTTCACGGGCAGCTTCTTCTTTGCGCAATTGGGCGACTAAGTCGGGGTTTTCAATGCCCACTGACCAAATAGAATCCATAATCAAGGCAATCAATTTGCGCAAACCTGATTTTTCTTGGGTCAAATCGCCTGCTAATTGTGCACATTGCTCATACAAAGTATC
>JBDKHS010000041.1:0-2500 GCA_039797505.1 Pseudomonadota bacterium
AGTGCGTCAGGATGGGGCAAACCCGCGCTGTGCAAAAATTGCTGTAAATTGCGTAATTGTTCGCGGGCGGTGGGGCTGTCTTTGACTTGCAAGGCGAGAAAGCGTTTTAACGTGCCTGCAATGTCGGCTTGTAAATTTTGGGCAAATTGGCGCAACACGGGTTCTTGCATGGCGTGTTGCCAATCTTCTCCGACCACGAAACGCGGGGAACTGCCGACTAACACCAAGCCACGCACAGAGTCGGGATAATTTAATGCGGTCGCAGTTGCCATCAACCCACCCAGCGACCAGCCCACCCAAACCGCTTGCGTGGGTAAATTTTCCGCCAGCAATTTGCTTAATTCAGGCAAGTTGTAAGCACACATTGGGCTTTGCCCATGTCCTGGCAAATCGACTTGGTAAACCGTCCAATCTTTTGCCAAATGGGTGGCAGTGTCATCCCAAATCTTGCCATTAAATCCCCAGCCGTGCAGTAAAACCAGCGGCTGACCTTGTCCACGTTGTTGAATATGCAGGGGCATTTTAGAAATTAGGGGCGCGGGGCGCATAGTTGATGAATGCGGGCATGACGACAATTCACGGTGTGATGCGAAGTCAGCACCGCCATGCCGCCTTGGTGGGCGTGGGTGTCGAGCAGGTCTTCAATGTGCACAATCGCTTTTTTGTCCAAAGCGGTGAACGGCTCGTCTAAAATCCAAAGTTGCGCTTTGGTAATCAGCAATCGTGCCAAAGCCACACGCCGCTGTTGTCCTGCGGAAAGGGTGCGAGTTGCGCCATCTTCAAAACCGCGCAAGCCCACATATTCCAGCGCGTCTTCTAAACTGATTTCTGTCGGATGACTGCCCAAAGCGCGCGCCATCGCTAAATTTTCCAGCGGGGTTAAATCGCCTTTGATGCCGTTGCTGTGCCCGATGTAAATTAAATTTTCCCAATACTGGGCTTTGATGCTTTCAATATCGCAATCGTCCCACAACACTGTGCCTTCCGTGGGCAAGGTTAAGCCGCACAAAATCCGCAATAAGCTGGTTTTTCCTGTGCCGTTCGCGCCTTCGATTTGTAATAGCTGTCCTTTGGAAACGCTAAAATTCAGTTGGTCGAATAAGATTCGATCGTCACGAATACATTGTAAACCCACGATTTTTAAGCGGGTGGCGAGGGTTTCGGGGGCAATTAGTTGGGGTTCACTCATAGGATTTTTTAGGATTTAACCGATTCCCAAGTTTAACGATAGCTTAATTAGCTTTGAATTGTAGCGTGAATGATTCTGGGCTGCATTATAGCATTTTCGTTAAATCTAACTTCGCCCCCAATTCCCTAGTGCATGTCATCAATTAAGTTTTAACATAGCGTGTTTAAAAATCTTTACTGAAGCCCCCAACCCCCTAAAGGGGGCTAAAGATAAAGATTAAAACGCTTTTAAGTCCCCTTTAGGGGATTTAGGGGCTTCTTTAAGGGAATATTCTGCTAAAATCACGAGTCTTTCCACGCCCACAGGTTTTCCCATGTCACTTTCTCTCAAAGCCAATCACAAAGTTATCACTGAATATTATCGTGAGATGCAAAAAGCGCGAGAAACTAAGCAATTGCATGAAGGCGCGGTTGCGCCACATTTTGCCAATTTGCTGCGTCATTGTTTGGGGCAGTCGCCACAATTAACGCTGGTTGAACAATATTCGATTAAGCGTGATGGGCGTAAACCTTTACGGGCGGATGGTGCGCTGGTTGATAAGCAAACCAATGTTTTGTTGTATGGAATTTGGGAAGCCAAAGATTCTAAAGATAAGCTCGAAAAAGAAGTTAAAAGTAAATTTAAGGATGGCTATCCTGCTGATAATATTCTATTTCAAAGTCCTGACCAAGTTATTTTATATCAGCATGGCAATGAAACTTTTAACGCGCCCATTACGGAAAGTCCTGAAAATCTCGTCACCAGTTTAGAGCTGTTTTTGAGTTATAAACCGCCCGTTTATGCGCAATGGGAAGAGGCTATTGGGGCGTTTAAAGAGAAAGTGGGCGAGTTGGGGCAGGCTTTAGTGTTGATTATTCTGGGCGAGCTGAAAACCAATAAGGCGTTTAAAACGGCGTTTGAGGATTTCAGTTTGTTGTGTCAGGCGGCGATTAATCCGAATTTGGCGCAGTCTGCGGTGATTGAAATGTTGGTGCAGCATTTATTAACGGAACGCTTGTTTCGCACGATTTTCAATAATCCTGATTTTATTAACAAGAATGTGATTGCCAAAGAGATTGAAAAAGTCATTCAAGCCCTGACTTCTCATGCGTTTAGCCGCACGGAGTTTCTGAAAAGTTTGGACAGATTTTATACAGCAATTGAAGAAACTGCGAGCACGATTCACGCTTATAGTCGTAAGCAGGATTTTCTAAATGCGGTGTATGAGAACTTTTTCCAAGGTTTTGCGGTGAAAGTGGCAGATACGCATGGGATTGTGTACACGCCGCAGCCCATTGTTGATTTTATGGTGAATTCGGTGCAAGAAATCCT
>JBDKHS010000042.1:0-5819 GCA_039797505.1 Pseudomonadota bacterium
CGTTTGATCGAAAGCAGAATGTTTTTAAGTATCATAGTTTAGTTAAAAAATAATTCAGCAAGTGCAACACCAGGCTCGGGAGCGCGCATAAAGGCTTCACCGACAAGGAAACTGTGCACGCCTGCACTGCGCAAACGGCTGACATCGGCGGGGGTTAAAATACCGCTTTCGCTGACCACAGTGACCTCGGGCGGCACTTGGGCGAGTAATTCTAAAGTGGTTTCTAAACGGGTTTCAAAACTGCGTAAATCCCGATTATTAATTCCAATCAGTGGCAAATTTAACGCCAAACCGCGCTCTAATTCTTCCGCATCGTGCACTTCAATTAACACATCCATATTTAAATGGGTGGCTAAGCCTGTTAAATCTTGCAATTGCGCATCGCCCAAGGCGGCAACAATGAGCAAAATACAATCTGCGCCCAAAGCGCGGGCTTCATAAATTTGATAAGCATCAATCACGAAGTCTTTGCGCAAAATCGGCAAGTCGCAGGCGGCGCGCACTTGTTGCAAATATAAATCTGAACCTTGGAAAAAATCTTGGTCTGTGAGTACGGATAAGCACGCGGCTTGATGTTTGGCATAACTGTGGGCAATTTCCACAGGCTGAAAATTTTCGCGCAGCACGCCTTTACTGGGTGAGGCTTTTTTAATTTCTGCAATCACAGCGGGTTGTTGCTGTTTGACACGGGTTTCTATGGCGTTGACAAAACCCCGTGGCGCGGGGGTATCAGCAGCTTTTTGACTGATGGCACGTAAGGAAACGTGTTCACAACGGGCGGTGATTTCTTCAACTTTGCGGTGTAGGATTTTTTTTAGAATATCAGGGGTATTGGTTTGCATTGATTTATGATCCGTGAGTGTGAACTAACTGCGACCCCAACCCACTGAAAAGGGCTAAAGATTAAAAACAGCCCCTAAATCCCCTAAAGGGGACTTAAAGACAAACATTTTTTATGTTTAGCCCCCTTTAGGAGCTTGGGGGCTTTCTTTAAAGCCTTTTTCAGAGGCTGGGGGGGTCAGTTAGATTTTTAAAACTTAAGGCTTTTTCCCAGCCATGATGCTTTCAGCTTTTTTCACCAAATCGACACCGATTTGTTGTGACCATTTTTCTACCACAGGACGGGCAATTTCTTTGAAAGCTTTGCGGTGTTCAGGGTTAAGTGTGGTAATTGTCACCCCGTTTGCGTGGATTGCTTTCAATAATTCATTATCTTCAGCGGTGATACCTTTGCGGGCAGCGGTGCGATTTTCAGCGGCTGCTTGGCGTGCGGCGGCTTTCACTGCATCTTGATCGGAGGGTGACCAGCTTGTCCACACATCTTTATTTACCACAAAAATTAAGGGGTCAATCATGTAATTCCATAAAGTTAAATGCTTTTGCTCCAAAGAATGTAACTTTGCGGCTGAAAAAATCGACAGAGGATTTTCTTGCCCATCGACGGCATGAGTTGCTAAAGCAGATTGGGTGTCAGCCCAGCTCATTTGCGTGGGATTTGCACCCAGCGCGGTGAAATAGTCGATGAAAATCGGTGAGCCGACAATGCGAATTTTCAAGCCTTTCAAATCTTCAGGTGATTTAATGTCCAGTTTGGCATTGCTGAGTTCACGGAAACCATTTTCACCCCATGCTAAGGGCACAACGCCATTTTTGTCCAGTATGCCAAACAATTGCGTGCCGACTTCGCCCGTGAGCAAAGTATCTAAGGCTTTGTGGTCAGGAATAAAAAAGGGCAAGGAAAACAGGTTTAATTGTTTCACTTGGGGCGACCAGTTAATGCTTGAACCGATGGCTAAATCAATCACACCTTGACGGATTGCGGAAAACTCTTTGGTTTGGTCGCCCCCCACCAGACTCGCACCGGGATACATTTTGATATTAATCCGTCCTTGGGTGCGTTCCCGAACCAGTTCTGCCCAGCGTTCGCCCGCCTTGCCCCACGGAAAAGCATTACTGAGCACGGTGGACAGTTTATATTCAGGTTTGTAAGTATTGGTTGCTGCAAAGCTGGATTGACTTAAAATCAGCAACGCGCTGGCTGCCAAAGTAAACAATTTACGCATTCCATAAGCTCCTTAATGAGTGAGAATTATTGTTGTGAAAACGGCTAGGGCGTGTCATCAATTAGACCTTTTAGGGGGTTGGGGGCGCAGTTAAGATTCAAATCTCCCGCATTCTAACAGGCTATAGTCGTGATTAATGATACGCCCTAGCGATTGTCCCTGAAAATAACAGGATTGTATAGGCGGTTAAAGCAGGGATGTTTTATTTAAACCAGCCCCAACCCCCTAACAAATTATAAATATTAAAGATTTTTTGTCTTTAAAGTCCTCTTTAGAGGATTTAGGGGCTGCTTTTGAATATTTAAAAATCAGACCTGCTAGGTAAGGTGTATGACGGCTACGCCTTATAGAGCCGATTTGAAATCGTCCCTATTTTGAAGTTAAGCTTCAAACTGAATAGTGTCTGTTGTCAAAAGAGTTAAGTGTAGGTGCGAATTTATTCGCATGCGTTTTTAATTCGAGCGCGTTGTGCGAATAAATTCGCACCTACACTCAGCTCAGTCTCGCAAACTTAGCTTAAAATTAAGAGTCCAAATGGGTTCTATACACCCTACGAACTGCACAACCATATTTACATTAAAATCAAATAATTACCGATTTAACTGCGTAACTCCTAGGGTGTGTCATCAAATAGGCATTAACTGCTAAAGAAGCCCCTAAATCCCCTCAAGGAGACTTTAAAGATTTAAATTATTTGTATTTAGCCCCCTTTGGGGGGTTGGGGGCGCAGTTTCAGATTTAAATCCGCGCTACACGCCGCCGAAACAGACCACTTCACTTAATTGGTGACACGCTCTAGTCTTATTATCCCTTGAATTATGCTTAACTTAAATGAAGCGACGCTTGGGAACGCAGGGAAAAATCTTTAGGCTAGGAAAAATCGCTTATAATGAGGCCGATGACTAGCCTACTCATGCCGTAACACAAGAGGACAACACAATGGTCGAATATGATAACAAGTCATGGTTGAAGCTATTTTTAACATTGGAAGGTTCAGTGTTGCCCAGCATCATGCCGCGTATTCTGATTTGTGGTGTATTTACTGCCGCGATTCAGGCACTTCATTTATGGGGGACACCGTTAAATGGCGTGGTTGCAACCCCGTGGCAATTGGTGGGTTTGGCTTTGGGTTTGTTATTAGTATTTCGCACCAATACCGCGTATGAACGTTATTGGGAAGGGCGCAGAATGTGGGGCGCAGTCGTCAACAGCACCCGCAATTTTACCGTGGCGACTTTGTCGTATTTAGACGCTAGCCACCCCGACACCGCAACGATTCAACAACGTTTGATTAAATTAGTCGCCGCTTACCCCATATTAATGAAACAGCGTTTACGCGATGAAAAAAATTTAGAGGAAGTCGCGCATTTAATGACAGAAAGCGACAAAACTGTCTTAGCTGCCGCCAGTAATTTACCACTGACTTTAGAAATTCTCATCGCCCGTACTTTACACGAAGCCCAACAAAAAAATCTGTTTACCCCCCCTCAAATACGAATCTGGGATTTAAGCCTTGTAGAATTAATCAATGCCTTGGGCGCGTGTGAACGCATTAAAAATACGCCCTTGCCGATTGCCTATGTGCTACATTTGAAACGCTTTTTATATATTTTCTGCTTGAGTTTGCCTTTTCCCCTCGCCAGCAGTTTTGGGTGGTGGAGCGTGTTGATTGTGATGTTATTTGGATATGCTTTTATCGGGATTGAAGAAATTGGAGTAGAAATAGAAGACCCCTTCGGCACAGACCCCAATGATTTACCTTTAGATAAAATTTGCCAAACGATTCAAAGCACCTTACTCGACACCCTTAACAAACACGCGGGATAAGTCTGTGTTTGATCCCGCCCAATTATTACAAACCCTGCAAGAATTGCCGCCTTGTCGTCATTATTGGGTGGCATACAGCGGCGGTTTAGACTCGCATGTGTTGTTACACGCCTTGGCAACATTGCGCCCGCATTTTTCTGCCCAGTTAAACGCGGTACATATTCATCATGGTTTAAACCCCTTGGCTGACCAATGGGCGCAACATTGTCAACAAGTCTGCGCCGACTTGGAAATTCCTTGTACAGTGCGGGCGGTCAACATCCCCAGAAACACGGGTGCAAGTTTAGAAGCCCTTGCCCGAGATGCGCGTTATGCCGCATTAGAAAGCATTCTCGGGACGGGCGAGATTTGTTTCACCGCGCATCATGGCGATGACCAAGCAGAAACGGTATTGCTGCAATTATTTCGAGGCGCGGGCGTGGCAGGTTTATCAGCGATGCCGAGTTCTGCGCCGTTGGGAAAAGGGTGGCAAGTGCGTCCCTTGTTGAATTATTCCCGCGCCCAATTGCAAGCTTACGCACAAACCCAGCAATTGCACTGGATTGAAGACGACAGCAATATCGACTTGCGTTTTGATCGCAATTTTTTAAGACATGCCGTGTTACCGATTTTACGGCAACGCTGGCGTAGCCTGTCCCCCACTTTACAACGGGTGGCGCAACATCAAGCGGAAGCCGATGGCTTATTGCAAGAAATTGGGGTGGTCGATTTAACTCACTGTTTTGGTGAAAGTACACAACAATTGCAGCTTGCCATCCTCCAAAATTTGTCGCCCGCCCGACAACGCAATGTGTTGCGTTTATGGATTAAACAACAGGCTTTAACCTTGCCATCAACGGCACAACTGGCACGCTTACAAGAAGATGTATTACACGCTGCCCCCGACCGTCAGCCTGTGCTGCGTTGGGAAGGTGGTGAAATTCGGCGTTATCGAGAACAGTTATATGTCATCCCAGCTTTACCCCCCGTACCGACACATCATTTAAGCTGGCGATTTCCCGAGGTTTTAGCCTTGCCTTTGGGGAGTTTGCGAGCCATTCCGACACTTGGGCGAGGTTTACGTTTGAAAGAAGGCACGTTATTAACGGTGCAATTTCGACAAGGCGGCGAACAATTGAAAGTGCGTGGACAGCATCATAGTTTGAAAAAATTATTACAAATTACCCCCTTGCCTACTTGGTTACGTGCTTATTTGCCGCTGATTTATTGGGAGCAGCAATTGATTGCTGTGCCAAACGTCGCGATTGAGGATGATTGCTTGTCGAAAACGGGCGAACAAGCTTGGATTTTGGAATGGAATTATGCAGGAAAATCTATTTGAAGCCGCGTATCGTTGCCTGATGGCGGCTGAAATCACCGAGAAAATTCAATTAACTCAGCAAACAGTGGCGGCATGGCAGGCGGGAACATTGAGCCTTGAAGCCCATCCCCTCCAGCCGATTGCGCAAGCGGGGCAGCCTGAATGCTTAAATTTAGTTGCGCCGCGTGCTGTGCCAAAACGCGGTTTATCCTCGGGGGCGGGAAAAATTGCCTTGTTACATGCCGTGGCGCACATTGAATTTAATGCGATTAATTTGGCGTGGGATGCGGTGTATCGTTTCCAAACGATGCCGCTTGAATTTTATGCCGATTGGGTGCAAGTTGCCGCTGAAGAGACTTATCACTTCAATTTAATTCACGCGCAATTGCAGCATGATGGCGTGAAATATGGCGATTTGCCTGCGCATCAGGGTTTATGGGACATGGCAACCGACACCGCACATGATGTTTTAGTGCGCATGGCATTAGTGCCACGGGTGTTGGAGGCACGGGGTTTGGATGCCACGCCGGGCATTATTCACAAATTGCAGGCGGCGGGTGAAACTGCTTTGGTGGAGATTTTAGAAATTATTCTGCGTGATGAAATTGGGCATGTGGCGAAGGGTTCAT
>JBDKHS010000043.1:0-9672 GCA_039797505.1 Pseudomonadota bacterium
TATAGTTATAATATTTAGTCTGCTATTTTTATAAAAGACTCATTATAAAAATAAGTTAAAAAATAGTCGTAAATAGACAAAATAAGCGGCTAAATACACAAATATATGAAATTAAGAAAAACTAGCGTAATCCTATGTTTTAAAAAGCATTATGCTTCTTGCACTAGCCCTCCCCTTTAGTAGGGGTTGGGGGCGCAGTTTCAGATTTAAATCCGCGCTACACGCCGCTGAAACAGAACCCTTCACTTAATTGATGCCCCCCTAAAACTTAACGCCTACATATTGGGATAATTCGGACCGCCACCGCCTTCTGGCACGACCCAATTAATATTCTGTGTCGGGTCTTTAATATCGCAGGTTTTGCAATGCACGCAGTTTTGCGCATTAATTTGTAAACGTGCCTGCTCATTTTCCTGCACGATTTCGTAAACTCCCGCAGGACAAAAACGCTGTTCAGGCGAATCATATTTTGCCAAATTAATGCTAATTGGCACGGTGACATCTTTCAGCTTCAAATGTGCAGGTTGATTTTCTTCGTGGTTGGTATTAGAAATAAACACCGAAGATAATTTATCAAACGTGACCTTGCCATCGGGTTTGGGATAGTCAATCTTCTTACAGAAACGCGCTTCTTTCAAAGCCAGATGGTCGTCATGATGATGCAAAGTCCAGGGTGCACGTCCTCTGAAAACATAAGTATCCAGTGCAGAATATACCAACGCTGCCCACAATCCCCAACGGAAGGAAGGGCGAATATTGCGCACAGTGTAAAGCTCATCCCACAACCAGCTCTTTTCCAAAGCCGTGCGATAATTGCTGACTTCGCCAAGCAAATCTTCATGGGTTTTAAGGTGTTCAAAAATCGCCTCAGCCGCCAACATCCCCGATTTCATCGCGGTGTGCGAGCCTTTAATTTTCGGCACATTTAAAAAACCTGCGGCATCACCAATTAACAAACCGCCTTTAAAGCTGAGTTTCGGAATCGATTGAAAACCGCCCTCACTCAAAGCACGCGCCCCATAAGCAATGCGCCGCCCGCCTTCGAGCACTGCACGAATTGCAGGATGATTTTTATAACGTTGGAATTCGTCAAAGGGGCTTAAATAGGGATTTTCATAATCCAAACCAATCACAAAACCCAAGGCAACTTGGTTATTTTCCAAATGGTATAAAAATGAGCCGCCATAAGTTTTGGTATCTAAAGGATAGCCAATGGTGTGCACGATTTTCCCAAGCTGATGCTGAGCGGACGGCACTTCCCACAATTCTTTAATCCCAATCCCATAGGTTTGCGGGTCAACGCCTTCACGCAATTTGAAACGTTCAAACAGGGTTTTAGTCAAAGAACCGCGACAACCTTCCGCAAATAAGGTCTGTTTGGCGTGTAGTTCAACCCCGACTTGATGACCATCGGTGGGATTGCCATCTTTGCCAATCCCCATATCGCCCGTCGCCACGCCTTTGACGCTACCATCGGCGTTATATAAGACTTCAGCAGCCGCAAAACCTGCATAAATTTCAACGCCCAAATCTTCTGCTTGTTTTGCCAACCAACGACACAAATTCGCAAGACTGATAATGTAATTACCGTGGTTGCTCATTTGCGGCGGGGTGGGCAGGCGGAAAGAGGTTTTCTCACTTAAAAATAAGAAGTTATCATCTTGTGCCACCGTGTTCAGTGGTGCACCTTTTTGTTTCCAATCAGGAATTAATTCATCCAGCGCGTGCGGTTCAAACACTGCGCCTGATAAAATGTGTGCGCCAACTTCTGAACCTTTTTCAATTACGCAAACACTGAGTTCTTGCCCTTGTGCTTCATTCAATTGCACGAGACGAATCGCTGCAGAAAGTCCCGCAATACCCGCCCCCACAATCACGACATCATATTCCATCACGTCGCGTTCCATAATTTCGCACTCCTCTCGATATGCACTTACATAGTTATTGTTTTATAATCAATGCAATAGCTTTAGCTTGGCTAATATAAAATTTACACGATTTATATTTTCAAAGCCTTGTGCTGTCGCCTAGTTAGTATAACGAAAATTGAGAGCTGATAGTTTATGTGGGACGGCTAAATTTTGTGCACTGACTGAGATGTAAAGCCTTGACAAGCCTTACTAAGCTGCTTAAAATACGCCGCTCGATTGAACGCGCTTGCGTGGTTTTCTGGAGTATTTTTTAGAAAATTTACGATAAATGCTTGACAGATTACAAAGTTAAGACTAAAATTGCAGCTTCATATCGTTAGCCAGTTCCTTGGTAGCTCAGCAGGTAGAGCAGGTGACTGTTAATCACCGGGTCGGCGGTTCGAGCCCGTCCCAAGGAGCCAATTTTGATTCCCAATTTGATTGGCTAAATCAAACAGAATTTGAAAAGCCCCGTATTCTCACAAGATACGGGGCTTTTTTTATGCTTAGCCACTGTAGCGACGAGGGAGGCATTCTAATACTGAATGCGTTGGAACGCGACAAACTTTATTTAACAAACGGGATTTATTAAACTTGCCACTATTTCCTATCCCGAACTTAGCTTAAAATTAAGATTCCAAATAAATTCTATAATCTATTCTTTCCCCAGAAATGCACTTGCTATTTTCGAGTATTGGTTTATTATGAATTACTAATATAGTAAATTTGTCGAATGACTCAATTCAAAAAGGATAGTTTTATGAAAAATAATGTCGGTGGTATTGATCGGATTTTACGCGTTATTTTAGGCATCCTCATGATTAGCGCAGGGGTTTATTTCCACAGTTGGTGGGGTGCAATTGGTGCTGTGCCTTTGCTAACGGGCTTAATTCGTTTGTGTCCCTTATATTTACCCTTCGGTTTATCCAGTTGTGCTGTTCCCCCAAAAACTGAATAAGCCATTTTGATAAAACTAACTGCATCATTGAATGCCTAGGAGAATCAGGCTTAAATCGAGCATGAGACCTGCTAGGCTTTTAAAACCGAGCAGGTCTTGAGTTAAGCGTGATAAGGACTGACAGTGAAACGCTGTTTGGGAATGAGAACAACCCGCATCCCGCTATGCTTCATACGGGTTACTTTAGAAGTTATAAATTATTGCTAAATTTAAAGCCTATAAAAATACAATGCTTTATAGGCTTTTGATTTATTTATTATTCAATTACCGCATTAAAGCACTCAAATATTCCACAGTTTGCACAGTTGAGAAGCACGCACGTATCTGTTATTTTGTGGCATTGTTCTTAGCAGAGTCAGATTCTCCTCATTATGGCTACCCGATTTATCTTCATTACAGGCGGCGTGGTGTCCTCACTGGGCAAAGGCATTGCGGCTGCATCTCTCGCTGCGATTCTTGAAGCACGCAAATTAAAAGTAACCCTCTTAAAACTCGACCCCTATATCAACGTTGACGCAGGCACGATGAGTCCCTTTCAACATGGGGAAGTGTATGTCACCGAAGACGGCGCAGAAACCGATTTAGACTTAGGACATTATGAACGTTTTTTACGCACCACCATGGGGCGACAAAATAACTTCACCACCGGGCGCATTTACGCCAACGTGATTCGCAAAGAACGGCGCGGGGATTATCTCGGCGCGACGGTTCAAGTGATTCCGCACATCACCGATGAAATTAAACGCTGCATTCTGGCTGGCGCAGGCGATGCGGAAGTCGTCATGGTCGAAATCGGGGGCACGGTAGGGGATATTGAATCCTTACCTTTCTTAGAAGCGATTCGACAAATTCAAGGGGAATTCGGGCGAGAACGCACCTTATTCATCCATTTAACCCTCGTTCCTTATTTACATTCTGCGGGCGAAGTCAAAACCAAGCCGACGCAACATTCAGTGAAAGAATTACGTTCGATTGGGATTCAGCCTGATATTCTGCTGTGTCGTGCAGTGCGCCCCTTGCCCGAAGGTGAACGCCGTAAAATTTCCTTATTCACTAATGTTGAAGAAAATGCGGTGATTTCTTTAACCGATGCCGAATCAATTTATGCCGTGCCGCGTTTATTATTCGATGGCAAGCTTGATGAAATCGTCTGCAATAAGTTAAAAATTGAAACTCCACCCGCCGATTTGTCGGAATGGGATGCGGTGGTGCACGCGCTGAAAAATCCCACAGGCACAGTCACGGTGAAAATGGTCGGCAAATATATGGATTTGACCGATGCTTACAAATCGTTGACGGAAGCCTTATTACACGCAGGCATTCACACCCATACCAAAGTGATTATTGATTATTTGGATGCGGAAGAAGTCGAAAAAAATGGCACGGCTTGTTTAGAAAATGCCGACGCTATTTTAGTGCCTGGTGGTTTTGGGGAGCGCGGCATTGAAGGCAAAATTAGCACTGCGCGTTTTGCACGGGAACGTAATATTCCCTATTTAGGGATTTGTTTAGGAATGCAGGTGGCAGTGATTGATTTTGCACGCAATATTGCAGGCTTGAACAATGCACACAGCACCGAGTTCAAAACCGATACGCCCCATCCTGTGATTGCTTTAATTACCGAATGGATTAATGAAGGCGGCGAAATCGAAAGACGCAATAAAGAATCTGATTTGGGCGGCACGATGCGCTTGGGCGGGCAAATTTGCCATTTAAATCCTGAAAGTTTGACTTTTAAACTCTATCAAAAACAGGATATTAAAGAACGTCATCGCCATCGTTACGAATTTAACAATCATTACCTGCAATTATTGCAAGCTTCAGGTTTGCGCTTTGCAGGCATGTCGGCAGATGGAAAATTAGTGGAAGTGATTGAAAATCCGCAACATCGTTGGTTTGTGGGCTGTCAATTTCACCCAGAGTTCACGTCAACCCCACGCGATGGACATCCTTTATTTTCAGGCTTTATTCAAGCCGCACGGGATTATGTGGCAGAAAGAAATCAAGCCAGCGAAAATCTCAGTTAAAGACAAAACATGTTGTAAAAAAAGCGGGGAAGTGCTGCGATTAAGCTCACTTCCCCGCTTTTTTGCGGCAAACTTTACAAGATAATTCTTATAAGCCGCGAGACTCCGTGCCTGAAATTAAGGACGGGTCGTGCTTAAAGTCCAAGTTGAAGCTCTGCCAGGAGCTACGCCTGAACCATTGCCACACACGTTGGTGACGCTGTTATCGCCACGGAAGTTACCGATACATTGTGAACCACCGGGAGAGCTGTAGGCTAAAAACACGCCACCGGTCGTGGTGACATAACCCACAACGGGCGTACCTTTGCTGTCGCTGCAACCAACTTCCGTACCATACACATATCCCGTATCAGTCACGTAGATTTCACGCACATTACAGAAACCATCAGAGCTGGCATAGTAAGGACCGATGTCAGCAGCAACCGCAGCGATTGAAGACAAGCTTAATAAAGCACCTACCAATAATTTTTTCATAATAACAGACTATCCTTGTAAGTTTTACGTGCAAAGTCTCATAAATGAGAGTTTAGGGACATTCATCATAAAATCTAAACAAAACTTATAATTATATGCTCTAATATTAACATAAGATAGAATTAATACAATGCAAGTGTTTTTCTCTGAAAATAATTGCCTTTGAGTAGACTCTTTGAATCAGGATTCCAGCTTTTTTAAAATGACAGAAAAATACTGAATAATTTTTGTTGGCAGGGAATAATCCTGTGAATCCTAATTCAGACTAAAACGCTTATCGCGACTGCTCTATTCTTAATATTGTTACAAATGTCAGCTTTACAGAATTTAAAACTTACGCATCAAAAATCTTGCGAAAACTTAACTTAAATCAAAGTAAAGAAATTTTGTATTTCCTATACTTACTCTCGCAGTAAGAATGGGATAAGCAATCACACACTGCTGTCTTGCCTCACCAGTTCGTCGAGACAGCAGAGTGTTCTTTTTGGGGTTTATGCCATAAACCTGTAAAATCCAAGATTAAATGCACTTTTAATTTATAAAGCTTTTTCTAAAAGTTTACAAAATTAATCTACATCAAGGCGCATCGCCCCACTCGTTTGCATACTGACTACTAAAGGCAGATAGCAAAATGAGATGACGATGACGACTCCTTCCGCAACACTTCAAACTGTGTCCCCCGCGCCCCTTCCGTTTTACAAGGAAGTCGGTAATGAAGTTGCGCTATTTGAATATGCCTATCAGCATCGCCTCCCTGTTTTAATCAAAGGGCCCACAGGTTGCGGTAAAACCCGTTTTGTGTCTTACATGGCAGCGCGGCTGCAACGTCAAATTTACACCGTCGCGTGTCATGATGATTTAACCGCCGCTGATTTAGTCGGGCGTTATTTAATCGGCAGCAATACCACCTATTGGCAAGACGGGGTTTTGACCCGTGCGGTACGAGAAGGTGCGATTTGTTATTTAGATGAAATCGTTGAAGCCCGTAAAGACACCACCGTCGTGTTGCACCCACTCACCGATGACCGCCGTATTCTGCCCTTAGAACGTACCGGCGAATTATTACAAGCTCCCCCTGAATTTATGCTGGTGGTTTCGTATAACCCCAGTTATCAAAATTTAATGAAAGGCATGAAACCCAGCACGCGCCAACGCTTTATTGCGCTACGTTTTCATTACCCTGCTCCTGCAATCGAACAAGAAATTTTAGAAGGCGAAGCCCAAGTCGAGCCATTTTTAGCAAAGCGTTTGGTGAGTTTAGCTAATGCGTTACGGGCTTTAAAAGACCATGATTTAGAAGAAGCCGCGTCCACCCGTTTATTAGTTTATGCCGCGACTTTAATTAAACATGGCTTTGACCCTGTGGAAGCTTGTCGTGCCGCACTCATCGAACCCTTAACTGATGATGAAGAAACCTTAAATGCGTTAATGGAAGTGGTGCTCGCCACTTTTGGGAAATAAGCCCATGAACGCGCCCTTGCCTGATGCTGTTCCCGCAGGGCAAACGCTCGCCATCACGGCAGAAGCCCTGTATTTAATCAATCTGATGCTGCTTCCAGTGTTCGGATTTCTGATTTTAAGTGTTGTGTACTTTAAATATCGCCATCACGTCCCGCCTCTCGCCGCTGTACATCTGCAACAGACCTTCACAGCAAGCTTGTGGGCGGGCTTTTTATTGGTGATTGTAAATAGCCTAATTATTCTCACAGGCGGCTATCACAGCAGCGCGGTGTGGGTAATTGTTATTTTATATTTCACCGTGGTGCATTCCAGCTTAATCCTTTTGGGGATGTTAGGTTTAGCCAAAGCGATGGCAGGGGAAAGTTTCCATTATCCCTTGGTTGGTTGGTCGGGAGGCAAATTGTGACCCGTCTGCAACAACAACGTCTCTTCTGGCGCACTGGCTTTTTTTTGTTATTTATTTTTGCGCCGCTGTTCAATATTTTCCGCTATGACTTGACGCTTGGGCATTTCATCGTGTTCGGGCACGCATGGACGCTGGGTTTAGATGCCTTAATTTCGGGCAAAGTCTCGCCCTTGGAAGGGGGATTAAATCTTATCCTGCGCGGCTTTTTACCCTTGGCGAGTTTTGTGATTGCAGGCATTTGGCTGTCTTGGAAATATGGACGTTTATATTGTGGTTGGTTATGTCCCCATTTCTCGGTGGTGGAATATATCAATGGCTTAATGCTGCGTGCTTCAGGCAAACCCTCGTTGTGGGAAAAGCAGACCTTGCCAACCTTACAGCCCGACGGCAGCCAATTATTACCGAATGCGCGTTATTGGAGCATGGTGATTGTCGCAGTGTTCAGCATGTCCTTGTTATGGGCGGTCACCTTATTAACCTATTTACTGCCCCCGACGGAAATTTATTACAACTTATTTCATGGCAGTTTAACCCGCAATCAATTCACCTTTATCAGTGTGGCAACCGCCGCGTTTTGCATTGAGTTTTTATTGGCACGTCATTTATTTTGCCGATTTGGCTGTGCCGTGGGCTTGTTTCAAAGCTTGGTGTGGATGGCAAATGACAAAGCGATGGTCGTCGGCTACGAAGGCGCACGCGCCAAAGCCTGTATCGATTGTAATGCCGCTTGTGATAATGCCTGCCCGATGCGGCTCAAACCGCGTTCACTCAAACGCAAAATGTTTACCTGCACCCAGTGCGCCCAATGTTTAAGTACTTGCCAAACCGTGCAACGCGACAATCCCCAAGGCGCGTTATTGCACTGGGTGCAAGATGAAGCCGCCCGCCAAGTTGCAGGGCAATTACCGCTTGCCCCTGTGACGAAACCTGTGCCCCTTTACTTCGAGCAAACATCATGGAAGAACAGGTAGGTCAACTCTGGCACGGTTTAATTACCCGTGCCGCCGCCACCCACTTTCCACAAGCAGCGGTCAATCTGCCAGAAGTGCAGCGCGCGGTGGGAGTGTTATTTCGGGCATTGGGTGGTGAAAGCGGTATGCGGATTGAAGTGTCTAATCCCACAAGCTATCCTCAAAAACGTAATTTTTTACAACGGGTTGCAGGTTCACATCAAAAAGTAAATTTAGCTTGGCGCGATGCTGAAAGTTTGCGTTTGCCCGCACAATTGGCGGTATTTCCCGAACAGGCTTTAAACCGTGATTTATATTTATGGCTGGCAGTGCTTGCCGCGAAAACTGCGCCCCAAATTCAAAGTTCTCAACAGGCGTGGTTTGTTGAAAATCAAAAGATTACCCAGCAAGTGCTGGCAGAGTTTGCAGGTTTAACCGCGCGTTATCAGCGTTTAGTGACAGCGCAATTAGTCCTGCGTCCTGAGTTAAAAGCTTTATCTGTGGCACAACGCGCCCAAGAATTGGCAATTCAACAAGCCTTACGTGAACCCAATAGCGTGCCCATTTTGCCGACTGCGGAATTTGCACCTGCGGCGGTGTATTTATGGCTACATCCATTCCCGCCCACTGTCGCAACAGCATCTGCGATTGAAGAGGAAGAAGAGGAAGGCGAAGGCGCAACGGCTAAAAAAACCAAAGATGCTAAAAATAAAACCCGCCGCGAAGCTGAACGGGTCAAATCGCCTGACGGCACTAAAGGCTTGCTCGCATTTCGTTTGGAAAGTTTATTTACCCGTGCCGAATATACCAAAGTGGATCGCACCACCGACGATGATGAGGATTTAGACAAGGCAGAAGATGCGCTGGAAGACATGGATAAAGTCAGCGTGATCCGTGATAAACGCAGCGTTGCCAGTGCCTTACGTTTCGATTTTGATTTGCCGCAGCCTGAATATGATGATCAGCCGATTGGTGAAGGGATTTTGCAGCCCGAATGGGATTATCAGCGGCGACAATTAATAGCGGATCATTGTCGGGTGCAAGTGGTGGAAGCTCCGCATCAAGCTTTAGCAGAAATTCCTGTGCATTTACAAAAGACTGCGCGGCGTTTGCGTCGTCAATTTGCGACCTTGCAGCCGACGCGGGTCTGGCATAAACAGCAGCAAGAAGGCAGTGAAATTGACCTCAGTGCGTATTTGGAGCATGTCACCGACCGCACACAGGGCAAAGCAGCGGGCAATGTTGGGCTGTATCAAGATTTTCGCGGCGGGCAACGCGATTTAGCCTGCTTGTTGTTGGCGGATGTTTCGATGTCTACCGATGCGTGGATTAACAATCAGGCGCGGGTGATTGACGTGATTCAAGACAGTTTGTTTTTATTTGGAGAAGCACTGTCAGCAAGTCGCGATCAATTTGCGATGTATGGTTTTTGTTCACGTCGTCGTGACCCTGTGCGGCTGCATCAAATTAAGCCGTTTAATCAAGC
>JBDKHS010000044.1:0-4703 GCA_039797505.1 Pseudomonadota bacterium
GAGAACGCGCCTGCTTCATTAATCCCTTCTTCGAGAATTTGCCCTTTGATGTCTTCGCGATAATACATCACTTGGTCAGCATCTTGAGGTTCGTACAATTGCCCGACGGAAGAGTAAATCCCTAATTGACGGAACATGCCTTCCATCCCGAAAGTCCGGGCTTCGTCAGGAATAATTGGAACGACGTTTTGCCCAATCTTCTTGTCTTTCACCAGCACATTCAGCATTCTTACTAATGCCATTGTCGTAGACATTTCGCGGTCGCCAGAACCATGCAACAAGCTATCAAATGCGCTGAGTTCAGGCACGTCTAAAGGCACAGCATTTAAATTACGTTTTGGCAAATAACCGCCCAAAGCTTGACGGCGTTCGTGCAGATATTTGGCTTCAGGACTGTCTTCAGCAGGTTTGAAGAACGGCGCGTCAGCAATCACATCATCGCCAATCGGAATATGGAAGCGATCACGGAAAGCTTTCAGTGCATCTTCGCCCATTTTCTTTTGTTGGTGGGTAATATTTTGTCCTTCGCCCGCAACGCCCATGCCGTAACCTTTCACAGTTTTGGCAAGAATAACCGTGGGTTGTCCCGTATGTTTTACCGCAGCGGCATAGGCTGCGTAAACTTTGTGCGGGTCATGTCCACCGCGATTAAGCCGCCAAATATCATCATCGCTGAGATTGGCAACCAAGGCTTTTAATTCGGGGTATTTACCAAAGAAGTGTTCACGGGTATACGCGCCGCCTTTGGCTTTGAAGTTTTGGTATTCACCATCGACACATTCTTCCATGCGTTTCCGCAGCAAGCCGGTGGTGTCCATCGCTAATAAAGAATCCCAATAAGAACCCCAAATCACTTTAATGACATTCCAACCCGCGCCACGGAAATCAGCTTCTAATTCTTGAATAATTTTGCCGTTGCCGCGCACAGGGCCGTCAAGGCGTTGTAAATTGCAGTTGACTACAAACACTAAATTATCCAATTTTTCGCGGGCGGCGAGTGCAATTGCGCCTAAAGATTCTGGCTCATCCATTTCGCCATCGCCCATGAATGCCCACACTTTGCGCGGTTCATTGTTGACAATGCCACGGTGATGCAGGTATTTCATGAAACGGGCTTGATAAATTGCCATCAAAGGCCCTAAGCCCATAGAAACGGTAGGGAACTGCCAGAAATCAGGGAGCAACCACGGGTGAGGATAAGAGGGTAAACCGCCACCGTTCACTTCTTGACGGAATTTGTGCAATTGGTCTTCAGTAATGCGCCCTTCTAAAAAGGCGCGAGCATAAATACCGGGGGCGGAATGTCCTTGGAAATAGATTAAATCGCCGCCGTGCTCGCTGTTGCGTCCGTGGAAAAAGTGATTAAAACCGACTTCATACAGGGTTGCAGAAGAGGCAAAGCTTGCGATATGTCCGCCTAATTCGGTACTGATACGATTTGCCTGCACCACCATTGCCATCGCATTCCAGCGCACTAATGAACGGATATGCCATTCAAGTTCGGCATTGCCGGGACTGTGTTCTTCTTTGCTGGGGGGGATGGTATTGAGATAGGCGGTGTTGGCACTGTAGGGGAGATAAGCCCCTGAACGGCGTGCTTTTTCAATCAAACTTTCTAATAGAAAATGGGCACGGTCTACACCCTCATGCGCTAAGACGGCCTCCAGAGCCTCCAACCATTCTTGCGTTTCTTGGGGGTCAATATCTTCATATTTATCAGTCATGACTACTCCTTGTGGGGGATGACGATTTATTTTTTGTTTCTTATGTAAGATGCCATGACACAAGCCACCTTTTGGGCAGTTTGCGCATGACAGTTTATGAGCAGCTCACACGGTTAAGTGAACTGTGTAATAAGTAACATTTATGTTGTTAATATGTCAAGCGAGGAAGCATTGAATAATTTAATACTGAAATTACTGGAATTAAATATTTGGGAGTTACGCCGTTGAATTAATAAGCTACTTAACCTGAGTTCGACGAATATAATCATATATTTCATTTTGTTACCGTATAAAACTGCAACTACATGAATACTCAATAAGTTAATATTTATGTGGGTGCAAATAAGCATAAATTAAAGTAGGTTAGCCTAAGCTAACCCAACGAAAATAAAGCAGTTCAGTTGCCAGCCCAACCTACGAGGCTAATTTATTAATTATTTTAATATTCACACGCTTTACGGATAGCTAATTAATATATACATTAAGTATTTACGTCGAACTCAGGTTAATTAATTCAAAAAGCTTTATCAAGCGTAGAGTGAAATAGGCACAAGCCGTATTCCACCACAAGACAGGTGTGGAGGAGATGCCAAGATTGTGGGGAAGTGATTGTCTGAACCACAATTTACATATTCGCCGTACTCGGGTTAATTTACCAAGCATAGCACGTCTCATCAGCTTGGATAATAATCCGCTGACTTATTGAACGCTGTATAATCTTAAACCTCAACGCCACTAAAGAATTTAGTGTGTTTAATTTTCCCTTGCTGAACTCAATATGACCTCACTTTATTCCCAACTCCAACATGCCAAAAGCGAAGAAGACGTTAAAGATATTTATATCAAAGCCTTAGGCTTGAAACGCTATACCAAAGGTTTAATTGATATTCGCACCGATGAAATTTGGTTTGAAGCCAAAGATACGGGTAAGCATTCAAGTTATGCGATGTTTACCCAACTACTGCATTATGTGCAAGATGCGTTAAATAAGGGTGAACAGTTGCCGCCATTTTTGGCGGTGATTGATACTGAAAAAGCCGCATTGATGAAAACTTCGGATGTGTTGCCGTTTTTGGAAAAGAAAACGGTGAAATGGGGAAAGTCGGCAAGTCAATATTCTAAAGAAGCCTTAGATGCGATTTCTGCGTATATCGGGACGCATTTTGTCTCATTCCGCATTGCGACGCATGAAGATGAATTTATCAGTACGGTGAAGGAGGCTATCCGTTCTGGCGATATTATTCGGGTGCAAATCACGCCTGATAATTTGAAGCCTGTGTTTGATAAATGGGTTGAGATGATTGGTAAGGAAATTGAGGGCGTGTGTGAGGAGGATTACGCTTTATTGTTTTTTGCCGATGTGATGAGTGATGGTGAGGTTTCGACAAATCAGGATTTGCCTGCGAAGTTGTTGCTGATGGATCGTGCGCCTGCTTTTATGTTGGCGGGTAAAGTGTATGTTTTGAATAATAAAGAAGGTTATCGGCGGTTTTGGCAGATTTATCATCGCCCGCCTAAATCTGAATATCGCAATTACTTATTGGAACGGCGCGACAGTTTAATTCCTTTGGATGAGCGCAGTTTTAAGGGCGCGTATTACACGCCGTTAAATGTGGTCGAAAAGGCTTATGACAAATTAACCGAAGTGCTGGGGAAAAACTGGCAGAAGAATTATATCGTGTGGGATATGTGTTGCGGCGTGGGTAATTTGGAAGTGAAGCATTCCAATCCGCGCAATATTTTTATGAGTACGCTGGATCAAGCGGATGTTGATGTGATGAAGGCGACGAAAACTTGCGTTGCGGCGCATCGTTTTCAATATGATTATTTGAATGATGACATCACCGACGACGGCAAAATTGATTACAGTTTAACCAATAAAATTCCCAAAGAATTGCAACAGGCGATTAAAGAAGGGAAAAAGATTTTAGTGTTAATGAATCCACCTTATGCAGAATCTGGAGATGGGATTGGTGAGGGTAATAAAAGTACTGTGGCTAAAACTAAATTCTCAGCCACCGCAATGGCGAATTATGGGAAATCCAGTAATGAATTATTCACACAATTTTTAGCTAGAATTGCGCTCGAGATACCTACGGCGACAGTAGCCATGTTTAGCACATTGAAATATGTCAATGCTCCGAATTTTGAAAAGTTTAGACAGGCTTGGAATGCTCAATACTTGGGTGGCTTTATTGTACATAGCAAGCTGTTTGATGGTTTAAAAGGCGATTTTCTAATTGGTTTTTTATGCTGGAAAACCAATCATCATGCTAAAAGAAAAACGCCAATGACATTGATTAATTGTGAAGTGTTTAATAGACAGGTGCAGCCCATTGGGGAAAAAATCTTTTATAACTTGCCTAATAGCAGTTTTCTTAACAGTTGGTTAACAAGACCTAAAGCCAATAAAACAGACATGATAGCCCTTAAAAATGCGGTATCGCCTGCCTCAAAAGTTAGCGTCACCAGATGGGCAGATAATGCAGTGGCTTACATGCTCTGTGACAGTAATGATATGCAACATGCTGGACAAACCGCTTTGTTTTCTGCTGTGTATCGAGTGGGACATGATGGCGGATTCTATGTAAATTCCGAGAACCTCTGGCAAGCTGCAATTATTTTCTCAGTTCGTCAACTCATTAAACATACATGGATAAATCATAACGACCAATTTTTGCAACCGACGGGCGAACTCACCGACGAATTTAAAAACGATTGCCTAATCTGGATGTTATTTCACGGTAAAAATCTCACCGCCAGCGCAAACGATTTAGAATGGAACGGCAAAAAATGGAATATTGTCAATCACTTCATTCCATTCACAGAAGCTGAAGTCAACGCCACCGCCCGCTTTGAATCTGATTTCATGGTGGAATATCTCAAGAAAAAGAAACTTTCAAAACAAGCCAAAGCCGTTTTAGATGCTGGGCGTGAACTGTGGAAAGCCTACTTTTCCCACACAGACCCCCGCAATGT
>JBDKHS010000045.1:0-4302 GCA_039797505.1 Pseudomonadota bacterium
TATAGTTATAATATTTAGTCTGCTATTTTTATAAAAGACTCGTTATAAAAATAAGTTAAAAAATAGTCGTAAATAGACAAAATAAACGGCTAAATACACAAATATATGAAATTAAGAAAAAGAAAAACTAGTGTAATACTATGTTTTAAAAAGTATTATACTTCTTGCACTAGCCCTCCCCCTTTAGGGGGACGCAGTTTCAGATTTAAATCCGCGCTACACGCCGCTGAAACAGAACCCTTCACTTAATTGATGACACGCCCTAGCTCTCAGGTACTACCAATCTATTTTTAAAATTTAAATAACCTGAGTTCGGGATAAGAAAAGTTTTTAAGCAGTCATCACTCAATGATGAGATTAGCCTTTTGTCTCGTTCCAACGCTCCAGCGGCGAGGATTTTACAAGCTTCTGCCGTACAAGGAGGGTCTTATCGATTCAACTGCGTCATGCCTAGAGTTATTACGTTTCTGGGTGGAATACGCTACGCTATTCCACCCTACGAACTGCATACCCATATTTAAATTAAAATCAATTAATTACAGATTCAACAGCATAACTCCTAAAAATAAAAAAAGGGCGAATTATTTCGCCCTTCTCTAAAATAACAATTCAGCTCAGTTTTAACGGTGTTGCTTGTTATCACGCAGCAATTGACGCGTGTCGACCCCAACAGGCAAGCTATAATCATAAGCTCCGATGATCGCATTGCCATCCGCCCGCACCAGTTTGGTGGTGACATAGACCGTGCGCTTGCCTTCTGCATATGTACCGACCACGACCGCAAACGCATCATGAACTTTGCTGATGTCTAAGATTTCACGCGACAATAATAATTCGCCCGTTTGTTCTTTGATAAACAAACTGTCACGCAATTTCACTTCCATCACTTTCAGACCTTTTTGCGCCAAACGAGAACTGATTTGTTCGGCAATCATGCGTCCAAAAGTTGAGGAATAGCGCACATCGTCCACATTCACAAAACTTGCCACCAGAATTGGCTTTTCTTTGAATAAAGAATATCCATTTTCTGTTGCCTTTTGCGCCAAAGCGTCTGCGGCAGTATAACTGGCACTGACTAAATCTTGATCTTCAATTTCTTTCGTGCCCTGTTGTGCGCAACTACTTAATAACAGCACACAGCAGACACTGATCACAAAGCGAGTAAGGATTGATTTCTGCACGTCTTATTACCTTTATGGAACAGTAGTTTATTGGCAGCTACTTTGTTGTTGACAATTGACCACAGCAAAACGTCTCCCACTGCGACGGTATTGATCTTCGTCTTCAGTGTTAATGTAAAACATTTGCGCATCGTCAAAAATGTGCTGTGTTCCATAAGTGACCGTGGTATTAATCACCACTTCCGTACCCGTTTCATCTTGAGAAGAGGAAGGTGTGGCAGCGCGTTCTTTATGATGCAGAATCTGCACGCCATAGTCTAAAATCAGCGTGTTACGATCATTATTGGTGAGTACGGTCAAACCCTTACGCGCCAGTTCAGCACGTAAAAAACTGTAATAAATTCTACCAAAATCGGTTTCTTCTTCATTTTTGGTGTAACGGATATAAATCGGTGGCTTAACCACCGCATTGGTAAAAATCCGATCTAATGTGTCTTTTAAACGATCCGCCACGTTTTCTGCCAAAACATCCCAGTGATGTGCTGCCGCCATTCTTGGCTGTGTCGTGGTTGGAAATGGTGCGGCGAGCGGAATATAACGTTGCGTACTACACCCTGTAATGCTCGCAACCAACACGCCCGCAAATAGTAACTGCCCTTTCATGTAAAGCCCCCAGATGGTCAAAAGCTTTGTCGTGGATACCGAATCATTCAAACATATTTTTTAAAATAATGTAAGTTTTTCAGGCATTGCAATAAGTAATCGAGCTATTTTAATGTCATTTATAGCGTAGAGTCTAGGAAAACATCGTGAATGCTCCCGCTTTGAAAAAAGGGAAGGGACGTTTTTAAAGTCTCACAAAAGTCCCCATGTGCTTAAAACACTGTCATTAAGCTAAGCATGGAGTTTGGTATAACACGGGGATGTAATGGCAGTTTTTGTAGCACGGCCAGTCCTCATTAGGCTTAACTCAAGACCTGCTAGGTTTTTAAAACCTAGCAGGTCTCATGCTCGATTTAAGCCTTATTCTCCCTTGAGTTATGCTTAATTTAATGGCAGTGAGGTGCTTAAAAAGGAACTAAAAACTGAAGTAAAGAGGCTAAAAACAAAAATGGTTTTAAGTCTCCGTTAGGGGCGGTTTTAATCTTTAGCTTCCTTTAGGAAGTTGGGGGCGCAGTTAAGATTCAAATCTCTCGCATTCTAACAGGCTATAGGCTTGATTGATGACACGTCCTAGCAATATGAAAATTAAAGACATAATTTGCTATAATTCAATTAATGAGCATATCGATTACTTTGGGGAATGAACATGGCACAATTGACACACTGGCGACGTAGCAGTCTCCCGCTGTGGGTAGCAGGCAAGTTAGCACTTGCATCGCCGATGAGTTCGGCGAGTGGAGGGTTTGGAAAGCTGGATGATCAGGCAATTCCTGAGCTTTCTTTACATCAAACCGCAGTTTCAGGCAATTTCTTAAATGCGCCTACGCAAGGAAGGAATGAGTCAGGGCGAATGATTATCAAAGAAATTCAAGCGGACTCGCGCCTTGATTTTATGGTGTCGGGAATTCGTAATGATCGCCCGATGGATGTTTATCTCGCATTTAGCACCCGTCCCGGTAAAGCCGAAAGTTGGCCCAATAGCCGTATCGGACATTTAACCCTAGACCCACAAACCCTAGAAATTATCGCAGGGGTTCGTAGCACGCCGACGCAGTTATTTTTTAATCCCACAACCTCTTTAGGAAGGGCGCAAGTGCGTACTCGTACCGTGACTTTTTCTATTAAATTATCCGATTTGAACGCACCTCAATTGCAAAGCGACGAGCTATATTTCCAAGCCTTTGCTGTGCCCGCTCAAACCACAGATTTTGTAGAGTCGCAAGCATCCGAATTGGATCATTACTTCTTGATTCGAGACTAAGCCGCGATGTCTGATAATTTACAGCTCAGCGCATGGGGAAGTTCAAAACTGGTGGGGCAACGCCTAAATCTGGTGCGTACCACAGGGCAGCACGCCACATTTTTGCAGAGCTGTTATTTAAATACCGCGTTTATGTCTTTATACCGCTTATTACATCACAGCCAGCAGCCCAGTTTGCCGCAAATTGAACAAAAACTGACGGCTGAGGCGCAGTTGCCCCCCCACTATTTTGAATGGATTATTGAGCGCGACAGTGATGGTAAAGCGATTGGGCTTGCAAGTTTGGCGGATTATCAGCCTAATCATGGGCGTGCTGAATTCTTACTGGGGTTTTTAAATCCTACCGAACAGCCTATGGGTATGGGATTGGAAGCCAGTTTGTTGGTATTGGAATTTGCCTTTAATACTTTGCAATTACATAAACTGAGTGCTTTGGTATATAGCCATAATATTCCTGCACAACGCAATGTGTTACATCTAGGATTTCATTCAGAAGGTTTATTACGCGAACATTTGCAGCATAAACAGCAGTGGATTGATATTCATCAAAATAGTTTGTTAGAACGTGAATTCCGCGCATCGACGGCACTGCGTCGCTGGTCAACACGCTTACTGAAACGAGATATTACCGAATTATCCGCGATGCCACTTTCAAAAGAAACTTTACAGCAGGCAAAGGCAGCCTTGTTAAAAGCGTTGATACCCCCTGAATCTTCTGATTTATAGAACCTATAGGAGTTACGCAGTTAGCGCAAAAGTAGCATCGAAAAGGGAATGAATCCGAAACGATGTGACGAATACGATTATATAAACTTTCTGGTTGCAGCTCAGAAAAGCTATAGCTGTCTTGAGGCGAGTCGAGTGCAACCCACGCACGCTCATGCACCCGCGCATGATGCGATAACACGATGCTTACATTCTATGAACCCTGATAATGACGCACTCTGGCAAGAAGCCGAACCGATGCTAGAGAAGGGTAAGGGCTTGCTAGTGTTGGATGATTCAACCTTAGATAAGCCCTATGCCCAGAAAATCCCCTTAGTCTATCGACATTGTTAAAGGCATTAATCTGCTGATGCTGTTATGGACGGATGGAGATAAGCATGTTCCGTGCGACCATCGTATCTACGATAAAGCCCATGATAACTTAAGCAAAAACGACCATTTTGCAAGCTTAGTCAAAGCAGCTCATGCACGGGGGTTTAACCCCGAGTACGTGTGTTTTGATGGTTGGTACAGCAGCCTAGAAAATCTCAA
>JBDKHS010000046.1:0-7294 GCA_039797505.1 Pseudomonadota bacterium
ATGGAAGCGATGCTCGCCTCAGGGCTGGAATACACCATTTTTTTCTACAATCCCAATATTCACCCCCTCAAAGAATATGAAATTCGCAAGCAGGAAAATATCCGCTTTGCCGAAAAATTTAATATTCCCTTCATTGATGCCGATTACGACAAAGACAACTGGTTTGAACGCATCAAAGGCTTAGAAAACACCCCCGAGCGTGGCGAACGCTGCACCGTGTGCTTCGACATGCGCTTTGAACGCACTGCCTTATATGCCCATGAACACGGTTTCAAAGTCTTCACCAGTTCCCTCGGGATTTCGCGCTGGAAAGACATGAATCAGATAAATGGCGCAGGCACACGCGCCGCGCAACGTTATCCCGAGATGAAATACTGGACACACAACTGGCGCAAAGGCGGCGGCTCGCAACGCATGATAGAAATTTCCAAACGCGAACAATTTTATCAACAAGAATATTGTGGCTGCGCGTATTCCTTACGTGACACCAATCAATGGCGCATCGCCCAAGGCAAGCCCGTGATCAAACTGGGCGTAAAATACTACTCTGCTGACAAGGAATAAACCCATGATTTCCCCCAATCAATTTGAAAACCTGTTCAAACAAGTCACCGACCATTTGCCTGCTGGTATGGTCAATTTACAACAAGATTTTGAAAAAAATCTGCGTGCCGCGATGGAAGCCGCCTTTCATCACATGAATTTAGTCACCCGTGAAGAATTCGAAGTGCAAACTGCTTTATTAAGCCGCACCCGCGCCCAATTGGAAGCCTTAGAAAGCAAAGTTGCCAAACTCGAAAATCCCAATGCGGTAGAAATGAATCACATCAGCGACTAAGTTTTCAGCAACGTGACCACACTCGCCATCGTCCATAGTCGTGCCCAAGTCGGCATTCACGCCCTGCCTGTCACTATTGAAGTGCATTTGACCAATGGGCTACCCGCGCTTTCTATTGTGGGTTTGCCAGAAACTGCGGTGAAAGAAAGCAAGGATCGGGTACGCAGTGCGCTGATGAATTCGCATTTCGTGTTCCCCATGCAACGCATTACTATCAATCTCGCGCCTGCCGACTTGCCCAAAGAAGGCGGTCGTTTTGATTTGGCAATTGCGATTGGGATTCTTGCAGCCTCCAATCAAATTCCTGATGAATATTTGCAAGATTATGAATTTGTCGGGGAACTGGCTTTGAGTGGCGAAATTCGCAGCATACGCGGCGCATTACCCGTCGCCTTGGCAGCCCGCAACGCCCAGCGAAAAATCGTTTTACCCGCAGAAAATGCCGCAGAAGCCGCACTGGTTAAACATGCCCAAATTTTACCGATTCGGCATTTAAACGAAATTTATCAACATTTACAAGGCACTGCCAGCATTCCGCTGTTTTCAAAACCTGCCCCTGCTTTCGATGAAGATATTCCCCAACTGCGTTATTTAGCCGATTTAGACGAAGTGCGCGGACAACATCACGCCAAACGAGCGTTAGAAGTGGCGGCGGCGGGCGGACATAATTTACTCATGGTGGGGCCACCGGGCACGGGTAAAACCATGTTGGCCAGTCGCTTGCCGACCATTTTGCCACCGATGAGTGAAGAAGAAGCCTTACAAAGTGCGACGCTGGCATCAATTGCCAACAGTGGATTTAATCCGCAAAACTGGGGAATTCGTCCCTTTCGTGCGCCACATCACACTGCTTCAGGGGTGGCATTAGTCGGCGGTGGCAGTCAGCCGCGTCCCGGTGAAGTGTCTTTAGCGCATCACGGCGTATTATTTTTAGATGAATTGCCCGAATTTGATCGGCGGGTGCTGGAAATGCTGCGTGAGCCTTTGGAATCGGGACATATTGTGATTTCTCGTGCCGCCCAGCAGGCAGAATTTCCCGCGCATTTTCAATTAATTGCGGCGATGAATCCTTGTCCTTGTGGGCATTTAGGCGACACTTTGCACCCCTGCCATTGTTCCCCCGAGATGGTGAAACGTTATCGCTCCAAAATTTCAGGCCCTTTGCTCGACCGCATTGATTTACATATTGAAGTGCCGAATTTGCCACGCACCCAATTGCGCGAAGACGGGCAACGCGAACCCAGTCAAACCGTGCGGGAACGGGTGGTTGCGGCGCGTCAATGTCAATTAGCGCGTTTTGGAAAACCCAATAGCCAACTGGGCAATCGTGAAGTAGAAAGCGCGTGTCAGCTCGCCCCACAAGATGAACGTTTATTAGACATGGCAATTCAACAATTGGGTTTGTCGGCACGGGCGTGGTATCGAATTTTAAAAGTGGCGCGGACGGTGGCAGATTTGCAAGGCAGTGAGAATATTCAAACCCCGCATTTAACCGAAGCGATTACTTATCGGCGTTTAGAACGTAAGTTGTGACTCAAGGACTGCCAGTCCTCAAAGGACTGGCAGTCCTGAACAAATTCATATTTCCCCTCATCCAATTATCATCAGAATTGGAATCATGTCAAAATACCCACTTTACACTCCCTATCCCAATTAATGACTATCGTCCTTCAAGGACTGGCAGTCATGAGAATACCCTTTATAAATTATTAGGATGACAGATGTCCTACACGGTTAAAGAAATTTTTTACACCTTACAAGGCGAAGGCGCGCGTACAGGACGTGCTGCGGTGTTTTGCCGCTTTGCAGGCTGCAATTTGTGGTCGGGGCGAGAATCGGATCGCGCCACCGCTATTTGTCACTTTTGTGATACTGATTTTGTTGGTGTTGACGGCACGGGCGGCGGCAAGTTTAAAGAGGCAGCAAGCTTGGCGCAGGCAATTGCGAGCGCGTGGCAGGCGGTGGATAATAATGCGCCGCGTTATGTGGTTTTGACGGGCGGCGAGCCTTTATTGCAATTAGATAACGCGCTTATTGAAGCTTTACATCAACAAGGCTTTGAAATTGCGATAGAAAGTAATGGCACTTTACCCGTGCCGCACGGCGTGGATTGGATTTGCATCAGCCCCAAAGCGAACAGCCTATTGCAACAAACCTGGGGCGATGAATTAAAACTGGTGTATCCGCAAACTTTGGCAAAACCTGAACGCTTTATTAATTTAGGTTTTCAGCATTTCTTTTTGCAACCGATGGACGGCGCGGCACAGGCGGAAAATATACGTCATTGCATTGACTATTGTCTGGCGCATCCGCAATGGCAACTGAGTTTACAAACCCATAAGTTGTTAAATATTCCGTAAAGTTTCACTGCGCCCCTAAATTTTCTCAAGGGGAGGAGAGTCTCAAAGTTGGTTTAAAAACAGCCCCCAACCCTCTGAAAGGGGCTAAACAGATTTAGTCTTTAAAGTCCTCTTTAGGGGCTTCTTTAGTAGTTCAAAAAGTACGTTGAGACTCTCCCGATTGGGGCGCAGTTGCAATTAAACAAATTCATCCAAAATAAGGAGTTTGCCATGTCAGCAATGCCCCCCGAAGCTGAATTAACAAAAGAAAATTTAATTTCTGCCGATGGTGTCGTGCAAAGCTTCACCTACGACAAAGAAGATGCACTAGCCATACACAATGCTAATTATCGGCATCGCTATTTAGAGCTGGAAGAACTGCTTGAATATGCGGTGGAAATGGGGAAATTAACCCCAGAAATTTCTTTGGAAGAAGTGAAAAACTTAAAAAAGCTGTTTTTTTACACCCCTTCCAACCAGATTGATGTGGCAACTTTGTGCCATGCCGAGGCGCAATTAGAATGGCATTACAATCAATTGGCGGTTTTAGTCGCCCCTGTGACCAGTGAAACCTTACGCGCCACTTCGGAAGATTATCCTGTCGCCCGTAAATCTCGCTTTGCAGCCTATTTTTTAGGTGATGCTTCTGTGGCAAGCAATTGTTTCCGCCAAATGCTGTGGATTGCGATTGTGTTGGTGGGATTAATGTTTTATTTCCGTGCTTTCAGCGGCTTAAACACTATTCACTATATCGAACCGTTCTTGTTCGGGGCGATTGGCTCATTGGTTTACCTTTATAAAGCTTTGAACGAATGCCACACCAACCGCACCTTTGAACCCAGCAAAATGACCACGGACAGATTACGCTTATTCATGGGCGCATTATCGGGTGGTTTGATTGTGAATTTATTCGATCCCGGTGCGATTTCAGGCGTAATGGAAGCAAATCAAGCAGCTTCGGGCGCAGCTCCTAAGAATGCCACTTTTTCAGCCGCCGCCTTAGGGTTTCTCGCAGGTTATAGCGTCGATTTCTTCTATGGCACGCTGGATCGTTTAATTAAAAATCTGCTACCTCCTTCCCGTGATCCTGTCGATAATCCCAAAGCACCCACGCCTGTTCCCAAACCTGCGCCTGTGCCTGAAATGAGTTTAGTGAGCGCACCTGTTGTAGCCACTGAGCCAGAAACCAAGGCAATCAATAGCTAAATTTAGCCCACCCCTGAAAACCTCACTCGGAGCAACTAAGTCATTTTTTAGGGAATTTCAGCGATTGTTTGGTAAATTTATATGTCGCACTGCAAAAATTACACACTCGTGACATATTTGCCGCGCATAATAGGAAGCTGTGTTGTGGTAAACCTAGGCATTTGCCTAGGCTTACAGCTTTATCATAAAGAAATATTGTTTCAATCCACACCCAAGCTGTTGAGTTATTAGATCATTGACAGGTCGTTGGATTGTATTTCCGTAAACGAAGAGCTTACCAAAAATGATAGCGTGCTCACGCATGTGGGTACAATTGAATTCCCCCTCCGCTGGGGGAGGTTTCAGACCATAAAGAAAATTTGGATGAACATACAAAAATCAGATCATAACTCTCCTGTCCTATCGGCACTGAATGACCCTGCCATAGTACGCCATCGTCATTGGCGTATGCTGAAAGATAAAATCACCCGTCATGCAATGACGGTGGGGGGTATCAGTGTCATTTTTGCAATTTTACTGATTTTCTTTTATCTCCTATATGTTGTTTATCCCTTATTAGTGCCTGCAAGTATGCAGCAAAGTGGGCAGTTTGTTACGCCTGCCACTGACGCGGGAAAAACATTACATATTGCGACAGAAGAGAAAAGTCAGATAGCCGTGCGCTTTACTGATCAAGGTCGGACAATTTTCTTCAAGACCAAAGACGGTAGCGTGATCGCAAATCATCCTCTCCCCTTGCCAGCAGGGGTAAAAATCACCAGCTTTGCCAGTTCTGACGCATCCAGTCGAGTGGTGGCTTTTGGTTTGAGTGATGGTAAGGTGCTTGTGGTGCGTCATAGTTACGAAATCACTTATCCCAAAGATGAAGCCGTGATTACCGCCCGCTTAGAATATCCCTTAGGAGAAACCCCGATTGTCATCGACGAAAAGGGCAATGCCGTGCTACAACTGGCTTTGCAAATTGGGGAAAAAGCGAATACCTTGATTGCAGTCACTGCCGATCATCGCCTCGTGATTACGGGATTGACTAAACAAGTTTCTTTCATTGATGAATCAGTCACCACCGAAAAAACGGGGGGCGAATTAGCCCTAGACCCGAAAGACGAGTTAAGCCATTTATTACTGGATAAAGAACAACATACTTTATATGCGGTAGATGGCACGGGACAATTATGGCATTTTGATGTGGCGGATAAGACTAAGCCGCATGTGATTGAAAAGCTGCCCGTAGTCGAAAAAGGCAATAAAGTGACCAGCTTAGTGTTCTTAGCCTCGGATATTTCATTGTTAGTAGGCGATAATCAAGGGCGAATTACGCAATGGTTTCCCGTGCGTAGCAAAAATAACTTAATGTTATTAACCAAAGTGCGCGAATTCCATGACCAAAAAGCACCGATTACCTCAATCGCCGTCGAAGAACGTCGCAAAGGTTTTGCAGCAGCAGATAGTACAGGGACAGTAGGCATATATCATGCGACTGCACACCGCACTTTATTGGTGGAATCTGTTGCGAAATCTTCCATTCCACAACTCGCACTTTCTCCCCGCGCCGACCGCATGCTTGCAGAAGACGACAAGGGTCAATTGCATGTGATGGATGTCAAAAATCGGCATCCTGAAGTCTCTTTGAGTTCTTTGTGGGGCAAAGTCTGGTATGAAAGCTATCCCGAACCCGCGTACATTTGGCAATCTTCTTCCGCCAGCAATGACTTCGAGCCAAAATTTAGCTTAACGCCTTTGGCATTCGGGACATTTAAAGCCGCATTTTATGCGATGTTGATCGCCGTGCCCTTGTCGATTTTGGGCGCAGTTTACACCGCTTACTTCATGTCAGGCAGAATGCGCCGCATTGTCAAACCCAGCATTGAAGTGATGGAAGCTTTGCCAACGGTGATTTTAGGGTTCTTAGCAGGTTTATGGCTTGCGCCTGTGGTGGAATTAAATCTGCCGGGGGTGTTTATGCTGTTCCTGTTCATGCCAATTGGAACGCTGGTTTTTGCGTACATCTGGAAAAACTTGCCTGAATCTTTGACCTATAGAGTTCCTGAAGGTTGGCAGGCCGCGCTGTTAATTCCCTGTATTTTATTCTGCGCTTGGCTTGCGTTTTTCCTCAGTCCTCATGTTGAAGGCTGGTTCTTTGGCGGCGATATGCGTCATTGGCTGACCAACACCTTGGGCATTGGCTTTGACCAACGTAATGCTTTAGTGGTGGGGATTGCAATGGGGTTAGCGGTGATTCCTAATATTTTCTCGATTGCTGAAGATGCGATTTTCAGCGTGCCCAAGCATTTAACCGTGGGTTCTTTGGCTTTGGGTGCAACCCCGTGGCAAACCATGATTCGCGTGGTATTACTCACCGCAAGTCCTGGGATTTTCTCGGCCTTGATGATTGGGATGGGGCGTGCGGTCGGGGAAACCATGATCGTATTGATGGCAACAGGGAATACGCCCGTGCTCGATTTCAGCATCTTCCAAGGTTTACGAACGCTCTCGGCAAACATCGCGGTAGAAATGCCCGAGTCTGAATTGCACAGTACCCATTATCGAGTACTGTTCTTAGCAGGCTTTGTGCTGTTTATGTTTACCTTCTTCTTCAACACGTTGGCAGAAGTTGTGCGCCAACGCTTACGTCGCAAGTATAGCTCCTTATGAAAAACTGGTGGAAAAGTGGTGATCCTTGGATTTGGCTGACAGCCTCATCGGTTTCAGTCAGCTTAATCGTGGTGGTGGGTTTAATCTCGTTAATTGCGGTGCGGGGCTTGGGACATTTCTGGCCTGCCGCCGTGGCACAAGCGACTTATGTCGATGAACGTGATGGCAAATCTAGCGTTGTCGTCGGTGAAATTCGTGATGAGGAAAATGTTTCCGCAGTGCGTTTGCGTGATTCAGGGGTAAAAGTCGAGGGTGAACG
>JBDKHS010000047.1:0-5295 GCA_039797505.1 Pseudomonadota bacterium
GCTTCAGGTAGGATGTCATAGATTTTTTCGTCAGACATTACAGACTCCTTTAGTTTTCTACCCTCAGCAACGAGGGTATAAATTGGTGATGAGAATTGTTATAGTTAATTGCACTTTTTTAGTTTTGAAACCCAGCTTTTTACATACTTTAACAGAGACTGAATCTATTTTTAAGCCCTTTTTGCAAAATATCCAAGCTTGTCGGAAAAGTAGCGATGAAAAAACCTGTAAATTTAGATTGTGATAAATGCTTTAAATATAATAACTTCTTAATATAAATCACTATTTATAAAAATTTCTTATTTTAACTATGCTAATTATGGCGTGATAAGCTCATAATAATTAATTTTTAACAGCCCATATATTAATTTTTCTTATGCTCATTACGATGATGATAAATTTTGCGGTTGCAGCAAAAAAGCTTGTCTCATGCTGACTGCCCCCTAATTTAAGAAAAAATTGGTTTTATGATAAAGTTTCTTTTCTCTCAAATCATGACAAAATCATGACAAATACCGTAAAATAGCGCAATCCGCCCTGTTTATAGGTCATCATAACTGATTATTGTTGTTCACATTAATAGGATTGTGCAATGCCAAAATTTCTTACGCCCCAAGCTGCCGAGGCAGCGTTTTATGCTGCTTTTGAAGCGGCTGATCTTGAAACAATGATGCAAATTTGGGCGCAATCGGAAGAAATTGCCTGCATTCATCCGATGGGACCGTGCTTACATGGACGCAATCTTGTTGAACAAAGTTGGCAGGCAGTCTTTCATGAAGGCTCGCAGATGCAATTTAGTTTAACCATGATTCAAAAAAATATCTGTGGTGACATGGCGGTACATGTCTTATATGAAAATATTAGTCTGCGCGAGCATTCCTCTCTCACATCAACGCCAATAGTGTGCACGAATATTTATAAATTAATCGAAGGCAGTTGGCAGATGATATTACATCATTCTTCATTGTCACCTTTAGATTTTGATGCAGAACGTCAGGTGCGGCATTAATCACTTGTTAAGCACATTAACCTGAGTTCGGGATTAAGGAAGAGTAGAAAATTTAGCAGTCGTAGGGTGGAATACGCTACGCTATTCCACCCTACTACAAACCTACTATAAAGATTTCTTATCCCGAACTCAGGTTACATTAAGAGCTTCTTGTCTGAATCAGGATTGACAGGATTGACAGGATTGCCCGAATTCAGCAGGATTAAGTCTTCATACAGGGAAAAGATTAAGCGTTTTAATTTTGAAAATCCTTGAATCCTGATTCAGACAATTGTTACAACCTCAGTATTCCCTGATAATTCAAAGCGTAAGCCTATCCCATTCAATCCTAAAAGGAAAATAATAATGAACAAACTTGCTCTCAGCATGATGTTATTGCTTGGCATTCCGTTCAACAGCTATGCCGACATGAAACACCATCACCATGATTGGAGTTATGAAGAAGGCGAAAAAGCTCCTGATAAATGGGGAAAGCTTTCGCCAAAATACACCGTGTGTGCTGCGGGCAAAGAACAATCTCCGATTGATATTGATTCCAGTAAAGCCATCACTAGCGAATTGCCAAAACTGCAATTTGAATACACTAAAATCCCGCTGCAAATTGAAAACAATGGGCACACCATCCAAATCAACACCCATCACCAAGGCGGCAAGTTGCTTGTGGGAGATGAAAGTTACGAATTAATTCAATTCCATGCCCACGCTCCTGCTGAAGAAAGTGTCGATGGGAAACGGGCGGACATGGTGGTGCACTTAGTGCATAAAAATGCCGCAGGTAAATTAGCCGTGGTTGGGGTGCAGTTTGAAGAACAAGCGGACACGGAAAACCCCTTCCTTGCCACCTTGTGGAAAGTCATGCCGAAACAAGAAGGCGACCCTATCAAATTTGACACCCAAATTGATGTGAAAGAGTTATTACCCGCTGATCACAATTACTATACCTTTGCAGGCTCGTTGACTACCCCGCCTTGCAGTGAAGGGGTAAAATGGATTGTATTGAAACAAGCGGTCAGCTTCTCCGCTGCCCAATTAGAACAATTTAAGGAAGTGTTTCACCATAACGCCCGCCCGATTCAGCCTTTAAATGATCGCAAGGTGTTATCCTCCAATTAAGCATCCTTGGGCGGGGCAACTCGCCCACACTGATTGAAAGACACTTATGCTAAACGGTAAAAAAATTGTTGTGGTCATGCCTGCGTATAATGCAGAACGCACGGTGCGCCAAACTTATGCAGAAATCCCCCATGAAATTGTCGATGCGGTGATTTTGGTCGATGATAAAAGTTCCGATGCCACCGCTCAAGTTTCCAAAGCTTTGGGAATTCACACCATTTTGCACACCCAAAATCTGGGCTATGGCGGCAATCAAAAAACCTGTTATAAAGCGGCTTTGGAATTGGGCGCAGATATTGTCATCATGTTGCACCCCGATTACCAGTACACCCCAAAACTGATTACTGCAATGGCTTCACTGATTGCAAACGGCTTGTTTGATTGCGTATTAGGCTCACGTATTTTGGGCACAGGCGCATTGGCGGGGGGAATGCCTGTTTACAAATATATCGCCAATCGCTTTTTAACGTTGTATCAAAATGTGTTGGTCGGCCATAAGCTTTCGGAATATCACACCGGCTATCGCGCCTTTTCCAAAGAGATTTTACAAAGCCTGCCGTTGACGGAAAACTCCAATGATTTCGTGTTTGATAATCAAATGCTGCTGCAAATTATTTATGCAGGATTTCGCATTGGGGAAATCACCTGTCCAACTTTGTATTTTGAAGATGCCTCTTCTATCAGTTTCAAACGCTCGGTAAAATATGGCTTAGGCGTGCTGAAAACCACGATTGAATTTGTATTGCATCGTGGGAAATTTCAACAAAACCCGCTATTTAACTCGCTTGACGAATTGCGCGAACAGCATCGCGCCCCTAATTTTAAAAAACCGTAAGCATAGGTTAATTTAAGTATCCTCAGACCCGAGGAGAGCATCAAAGTTGGTTTAAAAGCAGCCCCCAACCCTTCCTTAAAGGGGGCTAAACACAAAAATTAAAGCAGTTTTAAGTCCCCTTTAGGGGATTTAGGGGCTTCTTTAAGGGCTTAAAAAATACTTTGGGACTCTCCTCTCTCTAGTCCTGCTATTAACCGCCTTGCTTGTATTCTATAATACTGTCGTTTCGACAGCTTAACGGATGCCTTCCATGTACTTTGAAATTCCCAGAAAAGAATTACTCCCTTCTTTAAAAATGATTACCAGTGTCGTGGAAATGCGGCAAACCTTGCCAATTCTTGGCAATGTGTTAGTACAAGTGGAAAATGCGACCTTAAAATTAACGGCAACGGATGCCGAGGTTGAAATTGCCTGTACTTTGCCTTTAGAAGCCAGTTTAGATGGCAGCAATGACGGGGAAACCACGATTCCCGCCCGCAAATTATTCGATATTTGCCGCTCCTTATCAGATAACGCGCCAATTCAAATCAATAACGCTGAAGAACGTGCCGTGGTGCGCTCTGGAAAAAGTCGTTTTACTTTATCCTGCCTGCCCGCCAGCGATTTTCCTTCACGCCAAGCGATTGAAGGGGTGTATCGTTTCAAATTCTCGCAACGCACTTTGAAAGAATTATTTGCCCGCACCCAGTTTGCAATGGCGCAGCAAGATGTGCGTTATTATTTAAACGGGATTTGCTTGGATTTAAACAATGGGCGTTTATCCGTGGTCGCAACCGACGGACACCGTTTAGCGATGGGCAGCGAGCCTTTTGATTTAGACGGACACGAGCCGATTCAAGTCATCATCCCCCGTAAAGCAGTCACCGAATTAACCCGCATGTTAGACGGCGCAGACAGTGAAGTCGAAATTGCTTTAGACGAACATCATATTCAAGTCACGCTTTCGCAAAACCTCAGCCTGAGCAGTAAATTAATTGATGGGCGTTTCCCTGATTATTTAAGTGTGATTCCACATCGTACAGAACGCACGGCAGTGATTGCTGCGGATGCCTTGAAACAAGCTTTGTCGCGGGTTGCGATTTTGTCGAATGAAAAATATAAGGGTGTGCGTTTAAGCCTGTCAAATAATTTGTTAAAAGTGACGGCGCGTAATCCTGAACAAGAAGAAGCCGAAGAAGAATTAGAAATTGTTTATGAAGGCGAAGAGTTTGAAATTGGCTTTAATGTCAATTATTTACTCGATGTTTTGAGTGTTATCAATGCCAAAGAAGTGGATTTACGTTTTAACGATCCTAACAGCAGTTGCCTGATTACCCCGCATGACATGGAAAGCGTGCAATACGTGATTATGCCGATGCGCCTCTAGGCGAATTGAAATCTCCAACTGCGCCCCCAACCCCCTGAAGGGGGCTAAACAGTAAAATCAGCCCCTAAATCCCCTAAAGGGGACTTTAAAGATAAAAAATCTTTATCTCTAACATTTAGCCCCCTTTAGGGGGTTGGGGGCTTCAGTAAAAATACCTCCCGCCCACAACCCGATTTCACTCCATGTCCTTTGATAAACTGCTTGAAGAATTACGCAATAACACCCGTTTGCGCCTTGGCATTTGGCTGATTTTGGCAATTGTGTTGGGGTATAGCTTGTTGGTGATGGATGATTATCGCAAGCAATTGGCAACGGAACATCAAACTTTAGCCGAGCGTTTGGATAAACTGGAAACTTTGGTTAAACAAACGGTTTGGACAGAACGCGCCACCGCCGCCCATGCTTTGCAAGTGCAAGTTGAAAGCAAGTTGTGGGTGGCAAACAGCAAGGGTTTAGCACAAGCCAATGTGCAGGCGTGGTTGGATAGTCAATTGAAAGTTTTGAAAGTGGCTGAACCGCGTTTAAAAGTAGAAGCAGCCGTCGAAAATAGTCAGCACCGCAATTTGTGGCAAGTCAGCGGGCAAATTGATGGCATTTTTACCCCTGCCAGTATGGAACAGTTTTTATTGAATATTGCCACCCATCCACAATGGATTCTGGTGGAGCGTTTAGAAATTCGGCAAGGGCAGCCTTCGCGTTTTACGATGGTCGTCACTGCTTATTTCCAAGCTCCGCAACAAGCCTCTAATACCTAAATTTCCGCATGGCACAATTATTGATATGCCTCCTCTTCAGGGTATACGGAGGAACATATCATGTTCGATAACACAGTATTGGGGCTTAGTTTAGTTGGGCTAGGAATTGGGATGTTAATCCTATTGCACTTGATTCGTGTGCGAAATAAGTATTTATTTTCTTTGATATATTCTCCCGAGTTTGGCAATTTACCGCGTGTTTCTCAGTATGGGACAC
>JBDKHS010000048.1:0-4577 GCA_039797505.1 Pseudomonadota bacterium
CAATACCTGCGTTTCAGAAGACACGCAGTGAAGCCTTAATTCAGTTGGTTAACCTGAGCTGGCAAGCGCATGGTGAACACACTGCCCTGCCCAAACTTGCTTTCTACACTGACATCACCGCCCATAATTTGACAGAACTGTTTAGTAATCGCTAAACCTAAACCACTGCCCCCATAACGTCGCGTGGGTGAAGCATCAATTTGTGAAAATGGCAGGAACAGTTTATGAATTTGTTCTGCCGTCATCCCAATGCCATGATCCAAGATTTTGAAAACCACCCAGTCAACCCCTTCCACATTTTCACGGGTCACCATCAATTGAATGGTATTTTGTTTGGAGAACTTATTAGCATTGCTTAATAAATTCAACAAGTTTTGACGAACCTTGGTTAAATCAGCAGACATCGTGCCTAAGGCAGAATCACATTCCATTTTCAAAATATTCGATTGTTTTTCTAACAGCGGTGTAATGCTGGCAGTCACATCTTGAATCATTGGCGCAATGTCGAATGTCTCGATATATAAATCCATTTTGCTGGATTCAATTCGCGACAAATCAAACAAGTTATTGATTAAATCCAATAAATGATAACTTGCGCCGTGAATTTTTTGTAAATCTGGAATAAATTCCATCAAACCATGATCACGCGCATCTTCCTGCAAAATTTCGGTATAACCGATAATGGCATTCATCGGCGTGCGCAATTCGTGGCTCATATTTGCCAAAAATTGAGTTTTCGCCTGATTGGCAATATTCGCCTGCACGCGCGCCCGTTGGGTTTCCAGTTTATAGCGTTGAATTTCCACCCGCGCTTTTTGAATTTGTAAACGTGCTTTTTGCGCCTCAGTGCGTGAATTTTGCGCTTCGGTTTTGACCTTGGCGAGTTCATTTTCATGACGCTCTAAACGCTCTTTATGCTCGTTTAACGTGCTATGACTGACTTGCAAATGCTTAAGATATTGGGATTTTTCCTTAGAAATTTGTGCGATTTTAGTCGCCCATTTTTTAAATAAATCCGCTAATTGTCCCAATTCTTGGAGGTAATAATGACTGATCCGAAATTCTTCCCCAGCCTCACCTTTGAATTGTGCCGTTTCATGCAATAATTTATTAAAGGGGCGAATCCACAGGAAATAAATCACCGCCAACAAGCTGAATAATAAAATAACCGCGATGCTGGTCAATAAACTAAAACTGCTCGCGCTAAAGCGTTCATCGTCGCGCAGCTCAGCGGTTTTCTGATACCCAACGACAGTCCAAGGTAAATTACGCAATTTCTTGGATGAGAGGGTATAGGCTACATTTTGTTGAGTGCGAACCTCACGGGAGTTGGTGTCTTGGGTGAGTAATTCTTTCCAAAACGGCTGCTTTAATTCACCCCCATAAAAACTGGTGCTCATGCGGTCACTGACATTGAGAAATGCGAGTTTATGACTGCCTTGCGTGCCTATTCGACTAAGTAAGCTGCCTGATTGGTAATCTGCCAAAAATAGACCGCCACTTTGTCCTAAGTTTTTACTTTCAATATCTTCTAAAAAGCTATCGACTGAAATGCTGACCCCGACAACCCCGAGGAAATCTTTCTGTTTATAAAAAGATTGCGACACTGAAAATAATTGCGTTTTCAAATATTCATCATCGAAATAAATCGGCGTGACTTGAATCTCTGCACTACGCTTGCTGAGGTGATACCAGAATTTACGCGGGTCATTGGCATAAATCGGATCACTCCACATTTCGGTCAACATGTGTTGCGGACGGTTATAGCGTTGGCTGTCACGCTGCATTAAATTTTTATGCACCGATAACAAATAGCCATCTTGATTAAAATACTGTTGGGCTTTGCTGGGTTCTAAGGCAAGGTAGCTGCTGTAATAACTGCTTTCAAATTGGATGTTTTCCATCATCAATTGTTTTAACAGTGTCAATTGATCAGCGGCGTTGACATTGCTCGGATTTAATAAAGTCGTGTAACTTTTGAGGCGTTGCACACTTTGCTTTGCATCCTCGACTTGCGCTTCTAATTTTTCCGACATCTCGCTGACGGTGCGCTGCAATTGCATCGCGGCGACATAATTTTGCAACTGCCCATTTCTTCCTGAAATGATGCTGGCTGCGATCAGTAGTACAGTGCTAATAATGATAATAAATGCGAGTATAAGAACTTTAATACTCAATAATTTTTTATAACTCATGCCTAATTCCTCAGCAGCATGGCGTAATCGCGCTTCCCATACGAGGGGACATCGTGGGACAGTTTTGCATATTCGTGTGTGCTGCCGACCATTCGACTGTTTAAAGGAGGGCTTTGTCCGATACGGCTTAGTGTATCTTGCCTATTTTTATTGCAAACTGTCTTAGAGACATTCAAAAGGTGCATGATTAAAATCAGGGGGAGCGTACTCGGTGAATGTTAGCGAAACTTTAACATCGCTAAGCAGGTTATGTCTAAACATCATACAAGTTTAATGCCTAATTCAGTCTCAGATCGATAGCGGGCATGATAACTTATTTCATGCGGGAATTATCCTTTCCGTGCACAAGATAAGCAATTCTCCTCTGCCCAACCTAGCGTAATCCCCGATAAAGCGTTGTGCTTGGAGAAATTGGCGGGCGGGGCTGTGTGCATAGTCACAAGCTTGTTGTAACAAGTTTAGGAAACTCCCCGCATAATTACCGCAGGCTTTAAACGTGGGAGAAAGATTTTCAGGCATTTCGCTTAAAATAATTGTGCCGCGCTGCATTCCATAGCCCACGCCTGTGGCAGCTTTGCCAAAACAACACAGCGTTCCCGCATGCAACAGCGCAGCACTATATTCGCCAATATCACCCTCGACCAACACAAAACCACGCCGCATCTCCATCGCAACCCGTGCACCTGCTGAACCTGTGACAATCACTTTTCCCGCACTCCGAGTGCCTGCCTGTGTCGCAAGAAATGCGCCTGCATTGCCACGAATCAGGATTTCACCGCCTTGGAGTTGTTGGGCGGCATAATCACCGACATCACCTTCAACCCATAATTGACCGCCAGTCATTTGTTTGCCCAGATACGCGCCCGTCGTGCCAAAAATGCGAAGTGTGCCCTGACTCAGTCCTTGCCCAAGATTATCCAATTTATCACAAGCGTCTTGCAGCTCAATGACATTAGCATCTCCTGCATAAACCTGAAAAAACTCACCCAAAGCAATAGTTTCCTGTCCCATCGCTAAGGGTAAACGTTCAATCTCATGGGGGCTTAATCTGATTACATGCTGGGGCAATAAGTGGCACAGGTCTAAACGCTGCGGGGGAGGGCTGTGTAAACGTAGGCGTAACGCGCTCATCCAATTTCCTTTCTGTTCTCAAACCTCTCGCTTCAGGATGATATAGTATTAGGAGTTACGCAGTTGGAATCATAATTTTTCGTAACTCCTACTGTGGTGGAATACGGCTTATGCCTATTCCACCCTACGCTTGATAAAGCTTGTTGAATTAATAAGTTTATTAATTCGACTGCGTAACTCCTAAGTATTTAAATTTTAAAAATAGACTAATAGTTAAAGTAGGTTGGGTTAGCCTAAGCTAACCCAACGAAAATAAAGCAGTTCAGTTGCCAGCCCAACCTACGAGGCTAATTTATTGATTATTTTAATATTCACACGCTTTACGGATAGCTAATTGATATATACATAAGTATTTACGTCGAACTCAGGTTAATTAATTCAAAAAGCTTTATCTGGCGTAGGGTGGAATAGGCACAAGCCGTATTCCACCGCAGTAATACAGTTACCGATTCAACTACGTAACTCCTAAGGATTAAAGGATTCTCAGAATTAAAAATTAATTTTATTAATTACCATGGTTAATCCTGTCAATCCTGATTCAGATAAGAAATAAGCTAAAAATCAGTCATATTTCCGAATATCTTCAATTACTTTGCCATCATTCGGCAAACTGCCCACCGCCACAAACTGCACTTCACCACGCAATTTACAAATATCTCGCAAACTTGCTTGAATCGCTTGTTGCAAAGCTGCATTACCCGCCGCCACTTCACAATGCAAAGTCATCACATCGTTGACGCTGTCACGGTTTACAATTAAACGCCCACGCACAATTTCCGCATGACGCTTCACCACCTCCGCAACTTGTTCAGGGTGCACAAACATGCCCTTCACTTTGGTGGTTTGGTCCGCACGTCCCATCCAGCCTTTAATTCGCGTATGCGTGCGCCCACAAGGACTATTCCCCACCAACACCGCCGACAAATCCCCCGTTGCAAAGCGAATCAAAGGATATTCAGGGTTTAACGTAGTCACCACCACTTCCCCGACTTCGCCCTCCGCCACAGGGTCGCCCGTGCCGACACGCACAATTTCGACAATAATACCCTCGTCTAAAATCAAGCCCTGTTTTGCGGGTGATTCATAGGCAATTAAGCCTAAGTCCGCTGTGGCATAACATTGATAAATTTCAATGTCTAAGGCATTAATTTCTTGGCGTAAACTGGCAGGCAAGGCTTCGCCAGAAACCGCCGCTTTTTTCAAACTGGACACATCCGCGCCCAATTCTTTGGCTTTGTCCAACAGGATTTT
>JBDKHS010000049.1:0-2641 GCA_039797505.1 Pseudomonadota bacterium
TTGCCAGTCCAACCTACGAGGTTAATTAATTCAAAAAGCTTTATCAAGCGTAGGGTGGAATAGGCGCAAGCCGTATTCCACCGCAGTAATACAGTTACCGATTCAACTGCGTAACTCCTAAATCTTTAAAGTCCCCTTTAGGGGATTTAGGGGCTTCTTTAGTGGTTAATGCCTATTTGATGACACACCCTAGGAAAATATGCAGCCTATATTCTGCTATACTCGACAGAATTACAAACTCATTTCATTCCGCTTCGCAATGGCAAAAATGCCCGTCCATTGCCGCTGAAAAAGCGTGAAAAACCTTCATAATATTCCAAACGTAAAATCTGAATGGTCACAATCGCACTTTCCAAAGCAATAATAAAAATATTCCCCAGCACAATCACCAACCAAGAGGCAGGCGCGTCCATCATATCTGCCAATGTGAACACCGCAATTGCTAGCGCGACATGATTCAAACTGAATGCCGCCACCCGCAAAAAAGAAAGCGTATTGGTTAAATAACTCATCACCGCTTCAAAACCTTCAATCGCAGTGACCAAGACCCGTTCTATCAAGGGCAGTTTATTTTCATGCCATTTATAGCCCAAAACCAACAGCAGAGGAATGAAAAATTCCAACTGTTGCACGCTGTCAAACGTATGCGTTTCTAACCAAGTCGCGGCCGCATGAAATCCCCCGAGATACAAAGCAATGCCTGCAATACCCGTGTGATTAAACACCGCATCCAAATATTCCCGCGCTTGAAAGCGATTCACAATAGTGATGATCGTCGCCAACAAAATAAAACCCACGCCCCAATATAAAGCCAATTTCAACATCAAAAACGGATGGTGCAAGGGCGACAACCACAGCGCGGGCAAGATATTTTCAAAGCCGAAAATACTGCCATATAAAAATCCAAACAGGCTAGATGAAATTCCTGCTGCAATGAATAAAGGCGTGGCTTGTTGCAGTTTTTGCCGTGCAAACCAACCCACTAACGCCAATGTTGCGCCATGCCCCACATCGCCAAACATCGCGCCAAACATCACAATAAATGTCACTGCAAACAGTAACGTGGGGTCAAATTCACCATAACGCGGAATGCCATAATTTTGCACCAAAGTGCTGAAAATCTTTAACCACGGGTGATGCTTTAATAAAGAAGGCACTTTTGCATATTCGCAAAACTCAGGTTTACGATGTGTCAACACATAAGGACTTACTAATGTGCTGTTTAATAAACGCGCCAAATGCGCCACTTCACTGCGTGGAATCCAGCCTTCAATCAGGCAAAATTGTCCGTGTCCGCGCAAAGTTTCGCCCAAACTCGCATAACTGTGGGCTTGTTGTAATCGCTGTTGCGCGGTTTGCAAAAATTCGGCATGTTGTGCACTTAATTCATTTTGATGCTGTTTTAAGCTGGCTAAATCTTGGCGTAATTGCTCGGCTTTCGCGCTGAGGTCGGCATGAACTAATTGCGGGTGATGTTGAAATTGCGAAGGAATACTTAAAGGGCGAAACTCGGCATAGTCTAAAATCGCTTGTACCTGTTCTTCATAATTCAACGTGCCTGCCACTACCACATAAAGCGTATTTTCAGTGCGGTGAAAAATTTCTAAAAAGTGTTCTGCCAAGGCAATCGATTGGCGAAAATGTTCTAAATTTTTCAGCGGAATCGTGCCGATGTGCAGATTTAAAAATTGTTTCGGGGTTTTTAATAGGCTTAAATCCACGTCCAAACGGTCAAATTTCTGCAAAGTTTCCAGTAATTGGCCGAGCGTGGTGTATTGGTCTTGTAATTTGTGTTGTAACTCTTCCAAGGCTGAAAATTCTTGCCACACCTCGCCCAGTTGCTGGTTTAATGCGGTCAATCCTTCGATAGAAATTAAGGGCTGCAATGCGAGATTTGCCTCAGGGAAGTTGACAGGCGCGTGTGCCAAAATTTTTTCTAAACGATTGTTTGCACTGTGAAATGCTTGCCGAAAAGCTTCCGCAGGCTGCTCATTTAATTCAGGATTGAGCACAGGCTCAGGATTAAACATCCCACAGGCAGTTAAAGCTGTCGCGGCGTGGGGCAGGTCATCAGTCAGTAAATATAAGGCGACTGCTTGCATCGGTTCGGGGGTAAACATACATGCCTCTTAAACTTGCGTTAGCTCTTTCTAATAAGGACTTATTTTTATCTTTTAAAGTCCCTTTTAAGGGATTTAAGGGCTAGTTTTAAATCCTAACTGCGCCCCCAACCCCCTAAAGGGGGCTTTTAAACAAAATCTTAGCTCGTTCCCAAACTCCGTTTGGGAATGCCTGCAAGTCAAGCTCTGCTTGACGATTCGGAAAATCTGTAAAATCTTTAACAAATAACGCGATAATATACTTAGCATTTTCTCAGTTTCAAATGTGAGAGCAAGATAATTGTCATGTACTGTCAAGCGGAGCTTGACCAACAGACATTCCCAAACAGAGTTTGGGAACGAGAAAAAAAGATCTTAAATCCCCCTCAATCCCCATTTTTTAAAGGGGGAAGTAACAATAAATTTACTGCACGCTCACATTCAAATGTGCCGCCGCTGCAATCGCGCTGGGCGGTAATTTCAAACGTTTGCCTTTCACAATTGCCAGCACCCGACACATTTCCAATTCTCGCAGGAAAAAA
>JBDKHS010000050.1:0-7171 GCA_039797505.1 Pseudomonadota bacterium
GCTGTCATTGCTGGCATCACTTGCGCACCAAGTATGAGCTTGTGTCGTAGTTGTTGGGCTAACCGCAGCTTGACTTGCCAGAGGGCTAAGCACAAGGCTGGTTGCAAAAAGAAGGGATACAATCTTTTTCTTCATAAAAATCACCTGTAATGCGATCATTGCAAGGCTTGAAGCGGTTGTAGCCATTCAATTGAGTTTGAATGAATACACCGAGTCTGTTTTGGGGTCTGCTTATCTTCATGGCTACCATGCAAATAAGATTAACCCCTGTGTGGATAAGTCTAAATCTATGCTACCTACCGAATCTCTGGAGGGAAACGAATTGCTTCATCATTAACTTTAAGTACCGAACCTAGCAAAGCATATCCAGTTCACAATCAACATGCTGATGTCTTGTAAAGACTCATTGCTAGTTTTAAGCTTAGCAAATTATTCACAATTCATCTCAAAAACACATAGATAAAGACCCTTTAACAGTACATATTATCGCATGGATTTTATCAGTAAAGCGCGAAATCCCTCTATTAAATATCCCTTTAATATGCAAAACAATCATCATTGTTTACACAGTGTGCTTAAAATTACTAATCATAAGGAAATAGAATGTCTAATCACCCACAAAAAGCCCATTTATACTTATATTTTTTTATAAGTATTTTATATGGCTATATTCCACAAGTGGCAGCCGCAGACTTTCAGGAAACCATCGGCGAGGCACTCAGTGCACGTTGTTTGGATGATGCGCAAACAGGGATCAGCATTGTTGCCTTGCCCAGCGGAAAACCCATTTACAACTATCATGCTGAAATCCCCTTGCTGCCTGCTTCAACTTTAAAAACTGTGACCACCGCAGCCGCTTTGCGCTATTTAAGCCCCGAATATCGTTTTACGACTCAATTTTTATACAGCGGTACTCGTCAAGGGGCAATTATCCAAGGGGATTTAATTGTAAAGGCGGGCGGCGATCCGAAATTAACTTTAGAAAATCTTTGGCAAATTGCCCAGCATTTACGCGGCATGGGGATTCAACAAGTCACGGGAAAACTGTTCATTGACAACCAATTTTTTGATAATTTAACCCAAGCCCCTGCATGGGGTGAAGATGAAAGCAGTCAATGGGCTTATGATGCGCGACTTAGCGCGTTCGCGGTGAATTTTAATACCGTAGCAGTACATGTTTTCCCTGCACAAACGGCAGGCAAGGCGGCACAGGTTTGGCTGGAATCACAACCTTCCTATTTTCAATTGCACAATGAAACCAGCACCAGCAGCCAAGGGAGTACCTCCGTCGCACTGTCTCGTGAACAAGATGAGCAAAATAATGTGCATCTTTATGTGCAAGGCAAGGTTTCACAAACTGCTGAAGAAAAAGTTATTTATTTGAATGTGGATGATCCTAACCGTTATGCGGCGGAAAGTTTTCGGAATGTGTTGAAACAAGCAGGCATTGAAGTGCTTGGGGCGACTGCCTTTGGAAAAATGCCTGAAAAAACACAACTGTTACACAAGCATCTCTCTCCGCCTTTATCAATGATTTTAAAAGAATTAAATACGTTTTCTAATAATTTCATCGCCGAGCAAGTTTTAAAAACCATTGCGGCAGAAGTTTCAAAACAAGCGGGTTCACATGCAGAAGGTTTGCGCTTGGTGCAGGCATTTTTACAAGCTTCAGGGGTGCGTTTGGCGGGGGTGAATTTGGTGGATGGTTCGGGTTTGTCGCGTAAAAACCATGTGACGGCACAGGCAATGACGGATTTTTTAACAGCGGTTAGTAATCGTTTCGATTTAGCACCCGATTTTCTCACCGCTTTGCGGGTGATGGGGGCGCAAGGGGCATTATCACCTCGTTTTTCACACTCGCCCGCCCGCGCCCAAGTTCGTGCTAAAACAGGGACTTTGACAGGAATGAGTAGTTTAGCGGGTTATGTGGCAAATACGCAGGGCGCGGTGTTTGCCTTTGCGCTCTTGCTCAATAATAATCGTTGTGGCTACAGCGGCGCGGATGTGATTGAAGATAAAATCGTGAATGCAATTCATCAATTAACCGTGAGCAATACGCCAAAGCCTTGATAAGCTGAGTTTGGAATAATGGGATACGCTGGGAAATGAAGCACATCCTTCGTGTGAAAATGCTTAATCCCAGGAGAGCTTTCTCGATTCAACTGCGTCACGCCCAAAAACATTTTAAAGCAGCTATCATTGAGTCCTTGAGAAAAATCTTTCTAAACTTCTTGTGATGTGCGTTTCCTGTTTCAGGGTGGAATACGCTACGTTATTTCACCCTACAAAATATTTTCGCTACAACATTCTGAATGTATTAAACTTTTAGCTCTTTCTCATCCCGAATACACAATAAAAAAAGTCTCAATATTTCAAATGAATATTGAAACTTTTTTAATATTCAGCACCCACAAAAGTGCAAAACAAACATGGTTAACGTTTTTTACGTTTATTCGGGGTTGAGGAGGTCTCAGGCTTCGTATTTGCGGGCGGAGGTGCAACACGCAATTTTTGCCCCAAACGAATGCGATTATGTTTAACTCGATTCCACGCCGTAATTTGTGCGACATTACGACCATAACGTTTTGCAATATTAAAAACGGTATCACCGCGTTTCACAATATGATATTCCACAACGGGGGGCGGTGGCGGCACGACTTGGCTGTTATCCATAGGCGACACCGTCGTTTCTACCATTGCAGGATTTTCATCTTGCGTATCCATCTCGGCGCACCCAGCCAAAAACAAGCTCGACAAACCCAAGGCAAGCATTGCCAACTTTTTCGTTAACGTCATATAAAACTCCAGAGAAGTGAAAAATACGGGGGGTTATAACTACAAACTAACACGTAAACCTGTATTAAATTACGTATTAAAAAAATTAAGGCTCAAGCTATAATCGCCACACGCAAAAACTGTGACAGTTTCTAAGTATCACTGAACCTACTCATGATATATTACATATTCAATGAGTTAAAGAAACTTTTTCCAGCAAACTGGGTAACTTTTCCCAGACAGTGTCTAATAATTGACCTTGTGCGCTGGCAGTTGGATGAATTCCGTCGCTGAGCACCAAGCTCGGATGACCCGCAACCCCTTCCAGAAAAAAGGGCACTACAGCAAGCTGATATTTTACAGCCAGTTGCTGAAAGCTCTGAGAAAATTCTTCAGTATAAGTTTTTCCGTAATTGGGCGGAATTTTCATCCCCAATAACAACACTTTTGCCCCCGCCTGCTGCGAAAGCTCAATCATTTTGCTCAAATTATGACGCATCTCTTGCAAATTCAAAGCGCGTAAACCATCATTCGCCCCCAACTCCAAAATGACCACGCTTGGGCGATGTGTTGTTAAGGCTTTGGGAAAGCGCACCAAACCACCGCTGCTGGTTTCACCGCTGATACTTTCATTGATCACTTGATAAGGATAAGCTTGCGTCTTGAGACGCTTGCTTAATAAGCTAACCCAGCCATCAGCCACGACAATGCCATGTGCCGCACTTAAACTGTCACCAAACACCAAGATGACAGGAGGCGTAATTGCTGCGGTTTCAGCTTGTGTCAAGGAACTGACTCCCCAGAAATTTAAACAAAGGAATAAGAAAATGAATCGTTGCATGACAACTCCAGCCATAGTAAGGGGGCAGCACTTGGGAAAACAAGTACACGCGCCCGAAGGAAGTCTAACTATTTTAAGCGATATTCAATTTGAACTGCACGCAGGTGAGGCGGTCGCGATTGTTGGTGCGTCAGGTTCAGGAAAATCCACCTTGCTCGGTTTACTGGCAGGTTTAGATAATCCAACACAAGGCTATGTTGAATTATTTGGCAAAAATTTACAAATCTTAAGTGAGGATGAACGCGCCCAATTACGGGCGGGTAAAGTTGGATTTGTGTTTCAATCCTTTCAATTATTGCCCAGTTTGACAGCCTTGGAAAATGTCATGTTGCCTTTGGAATTGGCAGGACAAAATAATGCCCACAAGATAGCAGAAGATTTATTACAACAAGTCGGCTTGAGTGCACGTCTGCATCACACCCCGCAACAACTCTCAGGGGGCGAACAGCAACGGGTTGCCTTGGCACGCGCCTTCGCCAGTCAGCCACAAGTGTTATTTGCCGACGAACCCACAGGCAATTTAGATGAAGCCACAGGCATGCGCGTGATTGAATTATTATTTCAACTGCGTGAAAAAACAGGGACAGCCTTGGTGCTAGTCACCCATGACCATGATTTAGCGGCGCGTTGCGACCATATTTATAAACTCGGTGCAGGGCGCGTGTTGAACGAATCTTTTCGTGAAACCTCCTGTGATGCCGCCCTGATTTGAGAACACTCATGCCTTGGTTTAAAAAAAGCGACCGTCACTTACATTTAGTTATTCCCGACTTACTCGCGAGCAATGCCGTGGTTTCCCCTGATTTGTCATTGCCTGCCTTGGGGAAATTACTGAGTCGTGCCCAAATGGAAACTTGGGAACATCCACATTTTCACAGCAGCTTATTTCATTTATTTGGATTTTCTCCCAACCCATCCGAGACTTTGCCGGTTGCTGCTCTCAGCGGTTTAATCGATGGCAAGACCGATGGAAATATTTATTTACGCGCCGATCCCGTGTATTTACAGGCAGATCGCGACCGTTTGGTGCTATTCGATGCGCACAGTGCGGAAAATATTCACCCTCAAGAAACAGCACAGATTATGCATGAATTAAATGAATTCTATGCGACAGAGGGCTTAATTTTCAGCGCGCCGCATCCCAAACGTTGGTATGTACAAGTCCCTGAATTACCCGAAGTCACTTTGTATTCCGTCAACGATGCCACAGGGCATGATATTCGGAATTATATGCCGACGGGGGCGCAACAAGCGCGTTGGCGCAATCGTATCAATGAGATTCAAATGTTACTGCATCAAAGCCCTGTGAATGCTGCTCGGGTGGCACGGCATCAATTGCCGATTAATAGTTTATGGTTTTGGGGTGCGGGGACTTTGCCAAGCGCGATTGCGCCACGTTGGCAACAAGTCTGGGGCACTGAGGAAATTGCGCAGGGACTCGCCTTACACACCCAAACCGCTTATCTGAGCTTACCCAAGGAGAGCCATGATTTTTTAGCAAAGCTCCCGCATGGAGACAGTTTAGCGATAATCACCCCAAATTCTTCAGAATTATCTGACAGAGAACAATGGCTAATTAACCTTGAAAAAAATTGGTTTAATCCATTAATAAGCGACTTAAGACAGCGCACATTGGAAAATGTGTGGATTTATCCCTGCCATCATAAAGTCTTTAAAATAAATGCCACTCATTTATGGCGATGGTGGCGTAAACCACAGTCTTGGCAGGTGTTTTTATCGAAGGAAAAGGATTAACTTTTTATTTTTAAAAGTAAAAAAGTAAAACCTACCATTAATCGTATAAAAACCGCAAATAACTCTATTTTTTAAGTTATTTTGCCAAGATCATCTATTCTCTGAGAGTCTGGCGATTTTTAAATAGGTTTTACAATTAAAAATTGCAATATAATCATGTAATTATATTGCACAGATTTGTGGATAACTTATGATGAGTGCAGCCTTACATACAAGCTATAACGTGTCTAAAGGCACTTTATTAGTGGTTGATGATTTGCCTGAAAACCTTGTGGTATTGACTGATTTTCTAGAGTATGAAGGTTTTCAGATATTGCTTGCTTACGATGGTAAACAAGCGCTTGCCATGACAGAGCAATTATTACCTGATCTCATCTTGTTAGATGTGCTAATGCCTGAATTAGATGGCTTTGAAGTCTGTCGTTATCTAAAATCGCAACAAGATACCAAACACATTCCCATTATTTTCATGACAGCCTTGTCAGAGACTGTGGATAAGGTCAATGGTTTTAAACTCGGCGCGGTGGATTACATTACCAAGCCCTTGCAGCGTGAGGAAGTGCTGGTTCGTATTCGGGCGCAAATCGACTTTCATAACTTACAGCAGCAATTGACTCAGCAGAATCAGTTTTTAAAAACAGAAATTGAACGCCGCAAACAAGTTGAACGCTCCCTTCAAAACACTGCAAGTTTATTGGCAGAACGCACTGCCCTGCTCGAAAAACGCAGCATAGAACTACAACGCCGCAATGATGAACTGGATCGCTTTTCCACGATGGTGACGCATGAATTACGTGATCCGTTAGGCTGGGTAGTGACTAAAATTGACACCTTGCTCGCCAGCTATACGTTCAATATGCACTTAAGCGAATCCTTGCATGAGATTAGCGATAAATCCGAATCCATGTTGAACAGCATTGATGCCTTGCTCTCGCTTGCCACGATATTGCGAACCAACTATGTGCGGGTGTTGCCCTTAGATATGTTATTGATGTTGCGTAATCTGATAGACACACGACTTGCTTATTTAATTACGGAGCATCAAGGAAAAATTATTTTACCTGAGAATTTACCGCTGGCAAAAGGGCATTCGATTTTAGTCGAAGAAGTCTGGGTAAATTATTTGAGTAACGCGCTTAAATACAGTGGTGAACCAGGGGCGATTTATGTCGGAGCAGAGGAGGGAGAGGAAGGCATGATTAATTTTTGGGTACGCGATCAAGGGCGAGAACTCAGTGCCAAAGAATGCGACTCCTTATTTAATCCACCACAGTATTTGCAAGAGAAATCTGCCAAGGCGCATGGTCTAGGTTTATTAATTTCACGGCAAATTGTGGAAAAGTTGGGGGGGAAAGTCTGGATAGAAAGTAAACAAGGAATTGGCAATACGTTTTATTTTTCATTGCCGAAGGCAGAATAAGTGGAGCGGGTGATGGGAATCGAACCCACGCTATCAGCTTGGGAAGCTGAAGTTCTACCATTGAACTACACCCGCTTAACTAGGCTAACTATCATACGCAAAGCTGTGAAGAGAGTCAAGTTTTCACCGCATGTGACGCAAGGTTTAACCCTCACATCACAGATTTCCGCATCACTGTCGTGCATTAAGTTTCAAGGCATGCTTACCTCTAAAAATCCTTACATCCTTGTGAAGTTTCTCACTGCTCAAACAAAAAGCCCCAACATCATCAATATCGGGGCTTTTAAACGAGAAAATTCTACGGGCTAATTAAGACTCTTTTTTCAAAAAACTCATCATGCTTCTTAAATCATTTATTTGCTGTTTTAATAAAATATTTT
>JBDKHS010000051.1:0-4181 GCA_039797505.1 Pseudomonadota bacterium
TGCAAGCCGCCATTTAGCCCCTGAAAACCTGCCCACGCAATTATGGGCGCGGCGTTCTTTGTTTCATTTGGCGGGCGAACCTTTATTAGTCACCGAAGTTTTTCTACCTTCCCTACTCGAATATGCAACGCTTACGTGAATACGCGCTGTTAATGCGCCTCCATCGTCCGATTGGGACGTATTTATTATTACATCCCACTTTGTGGGCGGTTTGGATCGCGGGCGCGGGAAAACCGCGTTGGGACATTGTGCTGATTTTCAGCCTAGGCGTATTGTTAATGCGCTCGGCGGGCTGTGTGATTAATGATTTTGCCGACCGCAAAATTGACCCACAGGTACGCCGCACTAAAGATCGCCCTTTAGCCGCAGGACGGGTTAGCAGCCGTGAAGCTTTAATTTTATTTGCAGTGTTGTGCTTAATTTCTTTCGGTTTGGTGTTATTGTTGAATTGGCTGACGATTTTATTATCTTTTGTCGCGCTGGCGTTGGCGAGTTTGTACCCATTTATGAAGCGTTATACGCATTTTCCCCAAGTATATCTGGGCGCAGCATTTGGCTGGGGCATTCCGATGGCGTTTGCCGCGCAATTAAACACGATTCCCCCTGTGGCATGGGCGTTATTTGCCGCTAATCTAACGTGGACGGTGGCATACGATACTTTGTATGCAATGGTAGATCGGGAGGATGATTTGAAAATTGGGGTGAAATCGACAGCAGTATTTTTTGGGAAGGCTGATAAAATCAGTGTCGCCGCGTTACAGGTCATCACCTTTGTGATTTTGGCAGAAGTGGGTAAAAGTGTATATCTTTCCGTTGCTTATGATTTAGGCCTGTTTGTGGCGATGTGCTTGTCGATTTACCAGCAATGGTTAATTAAAGATCGCGAGCCTGCTCGCTGTTTTCAAGCTTTTTTGAATAATCATTGGGTAGGTTTGGCAGTGTTATTGGGGATTGTGGGGGCGTATTTATAGATTTTTATTCTGGGGGGTGTATCAAATAGGCATTAACCGCTAAAGAAGCCCCTAAATCCCCTAAAGGGGGCTTTAAACACTCAACAAATATTTTGTGTTTAGCCTCCTTCAGGGGATTGGGGGCTTTTTAAAGATTTTTAAACACGCTATGTTAAAACTTAATTGATGACATGCCCTAGGACTGTGTTTCCAACCCGCTGTTTATGGTGTGGAAATTCATGTCAGTGCGGTTTTTAATACCTTGAGCACGCTCAGTAAAATTATTGAACTTTTTGAGAAAGAATTTCCTGATAAGGTGATTTTACACAAAGAAAATCACACCACGATGACAATTTATAATCAAAGAGCAAAATAATTTAGATGTTGTGTTATTGGGCGATATGAAAATGGCATTGCATCTTGAAAAAGAAGGATTAACCACGCCAGAGACGCATTTCACCTGTGCCTTTGGTCAGTTGGTTTTATGGAGTAAAAATCCCACTTTGGTTGATGCTCAAGGGGAAGTTTTAACCGCAGGACAGTTTAAAAAAATTGCGATTGTTGACCCCAAAATTGCCTCCTATGGTGTTGCAGCACGACAGGTTTTAGAAAAACTACAACGTTGGGAAACATTGCGCCCAAAATTAGTTTTTGTACCCAATGCAGGTGAAATGCAAGGGTGGAATACGCTACGCTATTCCACCCTACTACAAATATTTCTTATCCCGAACTCAGGTTAAGCTAAAAAGCTAAATAAAAAACGCCGCCTTTTTTCAAAGCGAGGCGTTTTTTACACCACCAGCTAATCAATTATTGATAAAACGCGCCCAAAGCTTGTTGGAAACGCGCTTCCAAATTCTGTGCCTGTTCAGGAGACACCGCGCCTGCAAAATACCAAGCCCGTTCCACCTGTTGCGCTTCGACATTTTTATTTAAAATCGCCTCGCCTTTCTTAATCGCATCGTTCAAACGTGAAACTTGATATTCCATGCGTGCCGCCGCCGCCTCCGAAGGAGAAGCCACACCCGCCAACACTTCCATACGAATACACAAGAGTTCACGTTCTTTCAAAGCTGTCTCGCTATACGGCGGATTTTCACCCGTTTGCAAGGCAGACAAGGTGCTATGGAAACGTTGTTGCAATGCCTGCTCCGCTTCAACATCGGATAAAGCAGGCAAAGCTTCCCAATGCGTTTGCAAAGAATTGAAATTATCGCCCGCCGCCAAACTTTCCAGCTCAAAACACGCCTGCGCTTTAGCTTTAAACTGGGCAAATTGTTCACGCTGCTGAGTCAATAAATAGGCTTGATAATGACGCTCGGCTTTTTGGCAAACCTGATGGAAATGTTTTTCCACCGATTCCAATGCTTTTTTAGAAACATCCTGCCCCAATTCGCGCCAATCCGCTTGTAACTTCTTCAATTGTGCAGGTAAAGTTTGAACTTCATCGCCCTGTAATTGTGTCAAGGCTTCAATGTCCGCACACAAAGCATTGCGCACATTTAAATAGGCTTGTTGCTCTTGCTTACGGGCGGCCTGCTGTTCTTTGCGCTTTTCAAAGACTTGGTCACAAGCCCCGCGAAAATTCTGCCACAACTTACGTTCATCGCGACGCGAACCGGGCACAGTCACCAGCCACAAAGTTTGCAAATGTTTGACGTTTTCAATCGCCGCATTCACATCTCCCGATTCAACCGCGGCTTGTGCTTGTTCCATCAAACTGCGACGTAAAGCTTGATTGACTTGCTGTTCTTGGTCGAGATGGGTTTGTAAAGTTTTCAAGGCCGCTTCAAAACGGTCAGTGATTTGTTTACGCGATTTCCGATTGGTATGCCCAATCGCGTGCCATTTCTGGTCAAAATTCCGCAGCTGTTGCTGAATCATTTTCCAATTCGCTTGCTGCCAATCGATTTGAGCAACATAGCTTTCTAATTGTTCGCACAACACCACTTTTTTCTGAAGATTTTCTTCACGAGCGCGGGCTTGCTCTTCAAAATAAACTTTGCAGGGCAAATAAGCCCGATTGCAGGCGGTGTTAAAACGCTCCCATAATTCTTGCGGACACACAGGATTCAGCTTTTTCCACGCAATTTGGGCTTCATGAATCAGTCGCGCAGTTTCTTCGGGATTGTCATCGGGACGTTCAATCAATGCCTCGACTTCATCGCACAAACTTTCACGCTCGTGATTTTCGCCCCAACGTTGCCAACTGCGCAAATCCCGCACTTTCGCCACACAAACTTGCAAACGTGAGTCTAAAGTTTTATGACGTGCCGCAGGAATTTCCGCGAGCAAAGGAAATAAACTTTGCGCTTCTTGCTCTAATTGGGTTGCGGTGTGAAATTCGCCCTTTTCCAAGGCGGCTTCCAATTCGTCTAAGACCCGTTTAAAGCGGATTAAGGCTTGTTCACGTTCTGCAATTTGGCGTTGTAAACGTTGTTCTAAGGCTTTAATTAACTGGGTAAATTTGCTGGGTAATTCACTGTTTTCGGTCAATTTTGCCTGATTTGCCGCTAAGCGCGTTTCCCAACGTGCTTGCAATTCTTGCACGCGCTGGCTTTTCACCAGTTCTTTGCCTTTTAACAAACGTTCCGCTTGTTGGCAAAGTTTGCCCAATTCTTCGCTGGCGCGTTGAGTTGCGAGTAAGGCTTGCTGACGATTGACCAAAGCTTGCGCATTGAGTGCAAAGCGTTTTTGCCAGCTTTGTTCTTCAGCCGCATCATCAATCACTGCGGTTGCCGCCCAGGCTTCACGCAAGGCTTGCAAACGGCTGTCTAATTCTGCTTCGATTTCGGGCTGGGTTTGAATGGCTTGCAATAAGTCATCTAATTGCTCACAGACGGCTTGTTTTGCTGCACGTAAGGGTGCAAGCTGTTGTTCACGTGCCAATTGGGCGGCGCGGGCTTGTTGATAGGCGGTAAACGCGCTTTGAAAAGCTTGTTGGGCGGCATGAAAACGACTGTGAAATTCAGCCTCAGCTTCTTCCGCAAGGGCTTGCCAATTTGCAGTTAAAGTTTCGACTTCGCGTTTTTCAGCGTCCAATTTTTCAGGCACTTGCCCAAGTTTTTCAAAACGTGCACAAATTTCTTCCGCTTCTGCCCGTACTTTCAAAGGGCGGTCACGTTGTGCAATTAACAAGTCGAGTTTGTCGCGCAAAATCCGCGTTAAACCCTTGTCGCGATTGCGCACGGTTTTGAGCACATTTTCTAAAATGTCGATGTCGGCAATTTT
>JBDKHS010000052.1:0-3541 GCA_039797505.1 Pseudomonadota bacterium
AAAGTAATCAAATCTGCACCCGAAGCTTCTGAAATTTGTGCCGCATACACGGGATCAGGATAATTTGTGCCCCGTGCTTGGCGCAAAGTAGCAACGTGGTCGATATTAATCCCTAAATAAACTGGTGACTTTTTCATAAATTTCCCACAAGAGCGAGCAGTGTTTTAATATCTGGTCGCTCTGATTTAAAATTAAATATATTGCTGCGTCTTGGTGACCAAATTTTGCAGAACCGCTTTGGCTAATCCTTGTTCAAGCACTTGCAAGGCTTTCGTAACGCCTTGTTCCATTGTATTCGCCAGGCCCGCCACATAAATTGCAGCTCCTGCATTCAGTGCGACAATATCCCGCGCAGGACAGGCTTCATTTTCCAATACTCGGCGTAATAAGTTCACGCTTTCTTCCACCGAATGCACTTGAATATTTTCAATCGGGGCGGTTTTCAGACCAAAATCTTCAGGTTGAATGGTATTAGTGCTAATTTTGCCCGCCTTCAATTCTGCGACAAAGGTCGGGGCAGAAATGCTGATTTCATCCAAACCATCTTCTGCATGAACAACTAAAACGTGCTGACTCCCCAATTGTTTTAAAACTTGGGCAATTGGTTCGACCCATTGCAAGGCGAATACGCCCATCACTTGATTTTGCGCCTTGGCGGGATTGGTTAAAGGCCCTAATAAATTGAAAATGGTACGCACACCCATTTCACGGCGTGGGGTAATTGCGAATTTCATGGCGGTGTGATGCAGCGGTGCAAACATGAAACCGATGCCAATTTCTTTAATACATTCGCTGACTTGTTCGACATTTAAGTTAATATTCACACCCAAAGCTTCCAACACGTCCGCACTGCCCGAAGTGCTCGACACTGAACGATTGCCATGTTTTGCGACTTTGCCACCCGCCGCCGCCACCACAAACGCGCTACAGGTCGAAATATTGAAGGTATGAATGCCATCGCCGCCCGTGCCACAGGTGTCGATTAAATGCGGGTCTTTGATTTCGACCGCCGTCGCCAATTCTCGCATCACTTCCGCAGAAGCGACGATTTCATCAATGGTTTCGCCTTTCATGCGTAAGCCGACTAAAAAGCCGCCAATTTGTGCAGGCGTTACCTCGCCTGTCATGATGGAACGCATCACGCTGTACATTTCTTCCCGCGCCAAATCACGACGTTCAGTGACGGCTTTTAATGCGGCTTTAATATCCATAATCAGTCAATTTCCTGTTTAAATTGGTAAAATTAGCCCCGAGGAGGGATTTTCAAAAGTTAGAATGATTTTTAGCTTTTCCCCCTTTTGAAGGGAGCTAAGTATTTATCTCGTTTCCACGCCCTAGCGTCACAGCCATTAAGTTAAGCATCACATGAAAAATCATGCGGTTTAAATCGTGCGTGAGACCTGCTAGGTTTTTAAAACCTAGAAGGTCTTGAACCCAGCACAATGAGGACTGGCAGTGCTATAAGCACTGCCAGTCCTTAAACTTCCAGATTTCACGACCTAACACATTGCTATCGGCTTAACTTAATGGCTGTGACGCTGGAGCGCGGGAACGAGATACGAAAATTATTGCTTGGCATAGTGTGGCTTCTTCAGTATTTGTTCAACAGGGTATCGCTCTGAATTATTCACCGCATTATAAAAGATAAGTTTTGGACTTGACATGACGTTAAGTCAATTGTGTAAATTGGGTGAATTAGGGTTTAGAGATTTTAGATTCCCCTTTGAAAAAGATAAAAACTCCCCCACTTAGGGAAAAGGAGGCAGGAGGGGAAAATGCTGTTCAAATTACAGGGCTTAAGCAGTTGGGCTAAATGCGAGCAGTGGTTTATCCTCATTCAAGAACTAAGGAAATTGTTATGCCCTTGTCGCCTGCGGTTGCGCGTCAACCGATTCATCATCGTAGTATTAATTGCAAAGGCTATCAACGTGAAGATGGTCTTTGGGATATTGAAGCGCATTTGCGTGATAATAAGTTTGTCCCCTTTCACACCCAAACGCGGGGCGATTTATCCCCCGAAGATGCAGTTCACGACATGTGGATACGGATTACTGTCGATGATGAATATTTAATTCATGATTTGGAGGCGGTGATTGATGCCTCACCTTTTGTGGTTTGTCCTGAAATTACTTCGCGTTTTCAACTGCTCAAAGGCTTACGCATTGGCGCGGGCTGGAACAAAATGTTGAAAGAATTGCTGGGCGATGTGAAAGGTTGCACCCATTTAGTGGAGTTGTTTGGGCCTTTGGCAACCACTGCTTTTCAAACCATTTACCCGCAAACTCGCGCCAAACATCAGCAAGAGCTAGAAGCACACCCCAATAAAAAGCCGATTCTTATCGACAGTTGTCATGCTTTTGATAGCAAGGGTGTGGTGGTTAAACAATACTTCCCCAAATTCTACACGGGAAAGCAACTTGAAGAAGAACTCTTATCATCATGAGTTAGTTGACGCACAAGGCACGCTGCACTTGCCCGCCACGGGCGAGTTACGCATCGTGTCCTTAGTGCCGAGTATTACTGAATTATTATTCGCCTTGGGGCTGGGTGAGCATATCGTGGGGCGCACTGCCTACTGCATTCACCCTGCGGAAAAAGTTGCCGCGATTCGTCCGATTGGTGGCACAAAAGTCGTGAATATGCCCCGCATCAGCGCGTTGAATGCGACGCATCTGATTGTCAATATTGATGAAAATCCCAAAGAAATTGTTGAAGAGCTTGCGGCGTTAATTCCGAATATTATCGTGACTCATCCGCTGACGGTGCGTGATAATTTGGCTTTATATCGACTTTTGGGCGGTATTTTTGGCAGGCAAGCCCAAGCTGAAAATTTATGTCTTGCTTTTGAGCAGACATATCACGCGCTACAACAGGCGGCACAGGCTTTTCCGAAAAGGCAAGTGTTATATTTCATTTGGAAAGCACCGTGGATGGGTATTTCCCACGAAACTTATATTGCAGACATGTTGCGCTTGGTGAATTGGGAACTGGCATTTTCATCGGAAAATATGCGTTATCCCGTGCTTAATTTAGACGCTGAACTTTTGGAAAAGACAGATTTATTTTTATTCAGTAGCGAGCCTTATCATTTCAAAGCCAGCGATTTGCTTGAATTTGAAAATGATTTCAGCAAGGTGCCGCGTGCACGTTTGCAATTAGTCGATGGTGAAATGTTGTCGTGGTATGGCAGCCGTGCGATTCAGGGCATGCAGTATTTACAGGAAGTTGCATTGAAATTCACTGCGCCAACTTTCTAAAGGGGGCTAAAGATAAAAGATTTTGTTTTTAAGTCCCCTTTAGGGGATTTAGGGGCTTGTTTTAATGTTTAGCCCCCTTTAGGAGCTTGGGGACGCAGTGAAGATTTAATTCAAAGCAGAATAACTTTACTTCCCCTTCAAATAATGCTTGTCACTGAAACTACTCACCCACTCAGGGCGAAACACCACCAATATCGTCATCACCATGCCGTTTAAAAAAGCTTCAGGAAATAACATCACAATAATAAACATCGGTTGTTCGCCCAAATCCTGCCATTGATAAA
>JBDKHS010000053.1:0-8907 GCA_039797505.1 Pseudomonadota bacterium
GTGCCGCGATTGTTAAATGTGTTTGGCACGCAGGCATTAGATTTGCCGACACTGGATAAATTCGCGAAAAAATGCGCACGTAAAACCAAAAAAATTCCTGAAGCCATTTTTCAACTGCCACAAACCGAATTAGCTTATTTTTTAAAACAATTAATTTTAAATAATGAACCTGAAAATCCACTGCGTTATCTGAGCAAAAATGAGCGTTTCGTTCGCCAATTGCAGCATTTATGGTTACGCTTTGGCATTCTTAGCCATTTAGGAAAACATAAAAAAACCTATACACTGACGATTGAAGATTTTTACTCAATTCAATGCTTGATTTACAAAATTTGGTTAGCACAGCCCTTGCCCACAGAATTGCCCTTATTACAAGAACAAGCAGTATTAGCAAAGGTTCAGAGTGCTTATGCAACTCCTGAATTACAGCCGCCCAGTTTAGCTAATTTGTTATGGCAACAAGCCAATGAGTGCGAAATTTACTGGGATGAAATTTATTCAATTCAATCAGTTGGGAATAAGCAAGTTTATGATTTGACTATTCCCGACACCCATAATTTTGTCGCGAATGATATTTGTGTGCATAACACCACGTTTGCAATGAATATTGCAGAAAATGTCGCCTTACACACTAAACTCCCTGTGGGCATTTTCAGTATGGAAATGTCCAGTGACCAGTTGATTATGCGGGTAATTTCCTCATTTTCGCGAATTAATTTGCAAAAAGTGCGCACAGGAAAATTAGAAGATGACGACTGGCCACGTTTGACCCAATCAATTACCGTGCTTTCAGAAACACCGCTGTTTATCGACGAAACCCCCGCGCTGAATCCCACGGAATTACGGGCGCGGGCGCGACGTTTAGCGCGTGAACAAGGGCAACTCGGCTTAATCGTCATCGACTATTTGCAACTAATGCAAGGTTCTAGCAATCGGGAAAATCGCGCGGTAGAAGTTTCGGAAATTTCGCGCTCGCTCAAATCTTTAGCCAAAGAATTGAATGTGCCTGTGATTGCGCTGTCACAGCTCAATCGCAGTTTGGAACAACGCCCCAATAAACGACCGGTGATGTCGGATTTGCGTGAATCAGGTTCGATTGAGCAAGATGCGGACGTGATTGCTTTTATTTATCGCGATGAAGTTTATAATCCTGATAGCGAAGACAAGGGCACGGCAGAAATTATCGTTGCAAAACAGCGGAATGGTCCAATTGACACCGTGCGTTTAACCTTTTTGGGCAATATTACCAAGTTTGAAAACCACATTAGCCACTACGGTGAGGGATAAAATGGCACGTCCAATCCATGCAATAATTGACCTGATGGCATTACGCGCCAATGTGCAGCGTGTGCGGGCGTGTGCGTCAACGCAACAAGTCATCGCAGTGTTAAAAGCCAATGCGTATGGACATGGGGCGGTGCAGGTAGCGCAGGCGTTGGCAGGATTGGTCGAAGCCTTTGCGGTGTGTTCGTTGGAAGAAGCTTTGGAATTGCGAGCAGCGGAAGTCGTTGAACCGATTGTGTTATTAGAAGGTTTTTTTGAAGCGGATGAATTGGCAATTATCGCGCAACAAAATATTCAAATTGCAGTACACAGCACCCAACAATTAGAAATCTTATTAAAATCGCCTGAGTTGGTGCAATCGCTGAATATTTGGCTGAAAGTCGATACAGGAATGCGGCGTTTAGGGTTTTATCCGAAAGACGTGGCGACGATGTGGAAACATTTGCAGCCGCAATTTGCCAGCGTGCGGATTATGAGTCATTTAGCCTGTGCTGATGAACGCGACAGTGCGGCGACCCGTGAACAGATTAAACAATTCACTACGTTAATGAACGCCTTGAAAACGGAAGCTTCGTTAGCAAATTCTGCGGGGGTGTTGGCGTGGGAAACAGCGCATGTGCAGTGGGTTCGCCCCGGCATTATGTTGTATGGGGCTTCGCCGTTTCCAAATACCGTGGGTAACCAAGAAGGTTTGCAACCAGTAATGACCTTGCATTCCAGCTTAATCAGTGTGAAAACTGCAAAACAAGGGGATAGTGTCGGCTATGGTGCAACTTTTCGTTGTCCGCAAACCATGCCGATTGGGGTGGTCGCGGTGGGTTATGCCGATGGTTATCCGCGTCATGCGCCAACAGGTACGCCAGTGCTGGTGAATGGGCGACGTGTGCCTTTAATTGGGCGGGTTTCTATGGACATGATTACCGTGGATTTACGCACCCAACCCAATGCCCGCGCGGGCGATCCTGTGATTTTGTGGGGGCGGGGTTTGCCGATTGAAGAAATTGCGGCACATGCGCAGACCATTGCTTATGAATTGCTGTGTAATGTTGCGCCGAGAGTGCCCAGGATGTGGCGGGGGTAAAAAAGTTAGAGGTTAATCAAAATAAGCCAAAATATCTAAATCGCGATAACCTCTTTCCACAAAAAACTTTTGAAACTCCAAATTCTCAGTGACTGGAAACTCTACTTGAATTTCATGACTTAGCGTTTCTAGCACATGTATTGCAGTCAATGAATGATATTGACCACGTAATGCTTTTTCATACCAAGTGATTAAATCATTTTCTGTCACAATACTTTGAATTCGTGATTTCCAACCGATTTGCGTGAGCAGAGAAACGATAATTTTTTGTTCAGCCTCTTTGCACACAATCACGATGCGATCTGCTGTAATTGAGTGGACGATATTTTCAGCAAGTCCTTCATCTAAAGATAAATGTTTAATTTGAATAGCTAAACCGAAATTAGCCCACATATCTAACCCTCGATCAGCCGCATTAGTAACCCCCACTCGATAAATTTTTGCGCGGCTTTTAAAAGAGGTACGTTCAGGGGTAAGCTTAATAACGCGCTCGGTAAAGTCTGCAAATTCCGCGAGGATATGATGTTGTTCTGGATTAATACTGACTTCAACCATCAGTTCTAAGCTTTCTAGCAAAGCAGAAAACAGTGCGTAAACTACAATTTCATAAACTTTATCAATGCTTCTTCTCAAGCCTGCATCATTCCAAAATAAAGCTAAAAACTCACTCAGTTGAAAACTGGCTTGGTTATGAGTATTACAATACATCAGTGCGTTTGAAAGTTGTGAAAACTTATTCTGTACTCTTTGGTAAATATAGGCTTCGATTGCGCCATTAGTACGGCGATTTTCTTGTGCCAACAAATTTAATATATGAGGTGGCGTAGCATTTTCATTGAAAACGTCATCTTGATAACGTGCTGAAGATGTACTGACTCTTCCCAAAAACTTATTACAAATAGCATCTCGCCATTTTTTTGATGGATTCCGATAACTTTCTAATTCGTTAATAGAAATATCATTATGAATACGATCACGATATAAAATTTCTGCGATTTGAATGGGTTTGTAAAGATGTACCCGTGCTTTTTTAATTACATTATTTAAAGCTTTTTTTGCCTTTCCAATTTCATCCGTCATTACATATTTCCAAATTGCAGTTGTTGGCAGCAAGGTCGCTGCTGTCGAATAGACTTCAACATTTCTCGAGCGATGGCACTAATCACAGGTACAGCAACACTATTGCCCGCCAAACGTCTAATCGCCGCATAACTCACCACAATTTTAAAATTATCGGGAAATCCTTGTAAACGTAGCATTTCCCTTGAAGAAGGACGACGATAGCCATTCACCAATAAATAGTTATAAGAACCTCCCGCTCTGAGTGCGCAAGAATATGGCAAGACTGAAATATTACCGCCCTTATTCTCATGCCAAATTGAAGGATAAAAAGGAGCTGTTTTTAGCTTCTCTTGACGTTTTTGTACAATATCTTTTGACGCGAATAGTTTCGTATCGACAAGCTCATCCAGTTCTAATATATCGTTTAAGGAAATTCTGTGAGTCAATGGTTTGGGAAAGTGAAACTGTATATTCTCTTTAAACCCCACGATAAAAATACGTTCTCTCTTTTGTGGCAATCCAAAATCGAGTGCATTAAGTACATGATGATGTGTAACATAGCCGAGTGCGTGTAGTTTTTCTTGAATAATGCGGAAAGTATTCCCATTATCATGGGTTTTTAATTGCTTCACATTTTCTAATAAAAAAGCATAAGGTTTCTTAATACGTAAAATTTCTTCAATCGTGAAAAACAAATTACCGCGTACATCAGAAAAACCTTGTTTATTTCCAATAATACTGAAAGGTTGACAAGGAAAACCTGCTAATAAAATATCATGATCAGGTATGGCTTTGGGATCAATTTCAGTAATATCTCCCTGAGTTTGTTCTCCGAAATTTTCAAAATACATCTTTTGAGCATCTTTATCATATTCTGAAGAAAAAACAGTCACACATTCATTTTGTTCGAAACCTAAACGGATTCCGCCAATTCCCGCAAATAAGTCTATAATTTTTAATTGGTTATTCATAAACTAGCTTATTGTTCCTCTTAATTATCGTAATAGTTACTAAACGAATAACACCAAGTGCTAACCCAACCACTGTCTTTGAAGAAATATTGAAAATCATTAGTGATTGAAGTATTAACATAAAGTGTTACCTGAGATTTTTCGATATTCTATATGCTGCATTAAACCCAGTAATTTTAAAAATATCAATTTTATTGAGATCATTCTAATTTTCAAACCAATAACTTCTCTATAAATTCCAAATAAACTAGGTAGTAATATGGTTATTAAACTCTAATTTACTCAAAATATTTTCTCATTCCAACACTAATACACGGGAATACAATAGATTTTAACTTAAAAATTAAATAGTTATAGATTTATATAGATACCAATAATTCAAAAACGCCAGCTTGTCGAGATGTTTCCCAAAACAGTTTATAATTACTAACTGCTGGAATATAAAAAAATAATCCGCAGCCGCTTAAAAATGCCATAAGCATTCTAAACAACATCACTCCCTATTTTCCAAAAAATTAACTGAAACTTTCTAAAATGTCTGAAACTTTCCCATTTCAAAATAATCCTGTTCGATTTTGGGACTCTCCTCGGGCTTGGGAGGCTTTGCCTGCGATTCCCGCATTTCGCTACACTGCATACAGGCTACAGCGAACAAGTTGCATTTATAGAACCGATTTGAAATCATCCCTATTCTGAAATTAAGCTTCAAACCGAATAGTTGATGTTGTCAAAAGAGCTGGTTGTAGGTGCGAATTTATTCGCATGCGTTTTTAATTCGAGCGCGTTGTGCGAATAAATTCGCACCTACAATCAGCTCAGCCTCGTAAACTTAGCTTAAAATTAAGATTCCAAATGGGTTCTATAGACCCTACGCTTGCGGGTATAGATTGAAACTGATAACGCAGCGTGGTACTTTTCACGATTGGTAAAATTTCACCAGCCTTTCGGGGTTGGTATGAATTGAAATAAATGAGGTTAAGCCCTAATGCCCAGTTTAATGTCGAATTATAGCCGCCTGCCCGTGAGCTTTGTGCGTGGGGAAGGGGCATGGTTGTGGGATACTGAAGGTGCGCGGTATTTAGATGCGCTTTCAGGCATTGCCGTTTGTGGTTTAGGACACGCACATCCTGCGATTACCCGTGCCATTTGTGAACAAGCCACGCAGTTACTGCATACCTCAAACGTGTATGGCATTCCACATCAACAAGCACTTGCGGATAAATTGGTGCAATTGAGCGGTATGGAAAACGTATTTTTCTGCAACTCAGGCACAGAAGCCAACGAAGCCGCGATTAAATTAGCGCGTTTATACGGCAATCAGCGCGGCATCAGCGTGCCCACGATTGTGGTGATGGAAGGCGCATTTCATGGCAGAACCTTGGCAGCCTTGACCGCCACGGGCAACCGTAAAGCCCAAGCAGGTTTTTCGCCCTTGGTGGAAGGTTTTATTAGAATTCCTTACAACGATATTGAAGCTTTACACATGCTTGCCACACAACAAGGTAATAATATCGTTGCGGTGTTGGTTGAACCTGTGCAAGGTGAAGGTGGCGTTGTTGTCCCTGCGGCGGATTATTTAAACCAAATCCGTGCCATTTGTGATCAAAATGACTGGTTAATGATGCTCGATGAAATTCAAACGGGCATCGGGCGCACAGGCAAATGGTTTGCATTTCAACACAACGGTATTTTGCCCGACGTGATGACTTTAGCCAAAGGACTGGGCAATGGAATACCTGTGGGCGCGTGTTTAGCGCGTGGCAAAGCGGCAGGTTTATTTCAAGCAGGCAGCCACGGCTCTACTTTTGGCGGCAATCCTTTTGCCTGCAAAGTCGCGCTGACAGTGTTAGAAACCATTGAAAATGATAACTTATTACCCCGTATTCAAGCCCTGAGTGCGCGCTTCATGCAAGGTTTACAAACTGCCTTAGCGGATGTTGCCGCCGTGAAAGTGATTCGTAATCATGGCTTGTTGATGGGGATTGAATTAGATCGCCCCTGTGGCGAGTTGGTGAAATTGGCATTAGCAGAACATTTACTCATTAATGTAACCGCTGAAAAAGTGATTCGCTTATTGCCGCCCTTTATCCTCAGTGATGCCCAAGTCGATGAAATTGTGGACACGCTGAGCCGTTTAATTAAAAACTTTACCCACTGAAGGAGGGATATATGCCCCTTCGTCATTTTTTGACTCTGTTAGATTTCTCGAAAGCCGAACTGGTGACGTTGATGCGCCGTGCCAGTGAATTGAAAAAAATGCAGCATGAAAAAATCGATCATGCGATTTTTAAAAACCATGTGTTGGCGATGATTTTTGAAAAATCTTCAACCCGCACCCGCGTTGCCTTTGAAACCGCAATGACGCATTTAGGTGGACACGCCTTGTTTTTATCGCCCCGCGACACCCAGCTTGGGCGCGGCGAACCGATTGAAGACACCGCGCGGGTGTTGTCGAGCATGGCAGACATCATCATGATTCGCACCTATTCCCATGACATGGTGGAACGCTTCGCCAAATATTCGCGCGTGCCCGTGATTAACGCGCTGACCGATAGCACGCATCCCTGCCAATTATTAGCAGATGTGCAAACTTATCAAGAACATCGTGGCAGCATTCAAGGCAAACGCGTGGCATGGATTGGCGACGGCAATAATATGTGTCATGCCTATATTCACGCTGCCTTACAATTTGATTTTCACCTGAATATTGCCGCCCCTGCAGGCTATGAACCCGACGCAGATTTATTAAGCAAAGCAGGCAGCCACGTCAGTTTTACCCACGATCCTGCGGAAGCGATGCGCCAAGTGGATTTAGTTAGTACCGATGTTTGGGCGAGCATGGGACAAGAAGAAGAGCAGGCAAAACGTGAACTTGCGTTTGCGCCCTATCAAGTGACGGGGGAATTAATGCGCTTGACAAATCCTGAAGCGGTGTTTATGCACTGTTTACCCGCACATCGTGGCGAGGAAGTCAGCGGTGAAGTGATTGATGGTCCGCAAAGTGTGGTCTGGGATCAGGCAGAAAATCGTCTGCATTCACAAAAAGCTTTGCTGGAATTCTTACTGACCCAGCATAAAATCAAGGACTAAGCCAAATTAAACCGATGATGAATATTTTAGTCAGCAATGACGATGGTTATTTAGCCGATGGGATTATTTGCCTCGTCAATCGATTACAAAGCTTCGCAAAAGTCACTGTGGTCGCTCCCGACCGCAATCGCAGCGGCGCAAGTAATTCGCTCACTTTGGAATATCCCTTGCGCGCCCGACAAGCGGATAATGGTTTTATTTTTGTCGATGGCACGCCCACCGATTGCGTGCATTTAGCAATTACGGGTTTATTAGATTCCTTGCCTGATATAGTGGTTTCTGGGATTAATCGCGGCGCGAATCTGGGCGATGATGTGATTTACTCAGGCACAGTGGCTGCCGCAATGGAAGGACGTTTTCTGGGTTTACCCGCTTTAGCCATTTCGCTGGCGAGTTTTGAGCCACAACATTATGAAACCGCCGCCCGTGTCACCGAAGTATTGATTAAACGTTTACAAGTCGATGGTTTATCTTTGCCTGTGGACACGATTTTAAACGTCAATGTGCCTGATGTGCCTTGGGAACAAATTCGGGGGATTAAAGCCACGCGCCTTGGAAAACGGCATCGTGCGGCAGACATGATTAAAAGCATGGACCCACGCGGACAGCCGATTTTTTGGGTGGGTGCGGCAGGTGAAGCGCAGGATGCTGGCGAAGGCACAGATTTTCACGCCGTCCAAAATAATTATGTTTCAATCACGCCTTTACATGTGGATTTAACCCGTTATTCCGCACTCGACATCACCCGTGAATGGCTGGAACATGATTAAGCCCACGGTTTAAAAAATAGCAGTGGCGTTTTGGTTCACAACGCCACATCTCACTTCTTGATTTCTGTTTAACACTCCCCCGCCCATGCGTAAAAATCATATTAATTCCACCATCAGCATTATCGCAATTTCGATTCTTGCATACTTAAGTTACACCATTTGGACAGGCTGGTCAGAAACCTTAAATGCTATCGTGCGTTTAGGTTTTGGCGGAATTGTGCTGGTGTTGCTGCTGTCTTTATTCAATTACGGCTTGCGTTTCGTGCGCTGGCATTGGTATTTAAGCAGCACCGAAGTACAAGGTTTAAGTATCGCCCGCAGTCTGCGCTATTATGTGGCAGGATTTGCTTTCACCACCACGCCGGGCAAAGCGGGTGAAATGGTACGTTCCGTATTTTTGAAACGCTACAACGTGCCTTATGCGCAAAGTCTGTCGATTTTCTTTGTGGAACGTCTTTCAGATTTGCTATCGGTGTTAATTTTAGGCGCATTGATTTTGCTGCATTTTAAAGATTATCAACGCTGGTTAATTATTCCCGTGGTCGGCGCAATTGTGCTGCTTGCCGTGCTGAAACATGAGCCTTTAATCAAACGTTTAGAATTATTTTTTATGCGCGGCGACAGTCCTCGTTTAAAACATCTGCGCCAT
>JBDKHS010000054.1:0-3226 GCA_039797505.1 Pseudomonadota bacterium
GAGTTACGCAGTTGAATCGGTAACTGTATTACTGCGGTGGAATACGGCTTGCGCCTATTCCACCCTACGCTTGATAAAGCTTTTTGAATTAATTAACCTGAGTTCGACGTAAATACTTATACATATATCAATTAGCCTCGTAGGTTGGGCTGGCAACCCAACTGAACTGCTTTATTTTCGTCGAACTCAGGTTAAGTAGTTTTCAACTGCGTAACGCCTAAATTTGTAAAAGTGTAATTTTAAAAGACTGTTGCTTTTAAAAAACACTCTGTACATCGTCTGATGTAGGCAGTATGGAAATTACCCTGATGTCGCCATCACCAGCCTATAGTATTTGAACGGTAGCACTATAACATTATTAGAAATAGCCTTAAATTATTATTCATAAATGGCTAAAAATGTTTTTGAATCGCATGGCTATCAAAAATCCTAATAAAGCCTAGAAAATTATAAGTTATCTATGAAAACAAACAGATATTAAATTAATAGTATTCCAAACTTTAACATAAGCTAAATTTTTACCCGTATCGGCTAATTAACTCAGGCTGCACTATTGAGTGCTCATTATTCTTTTGATAGTCAAGGGCAATATTAAATCACCTATAAAATCATAGTTGTTTAATTTATAGGTTTTTTATTTAATCATTTAAATATTGTGAAAATAAACGGAGTTAGCTACTGCGTTTTTTTATTTGTTCTCATGGAAGAGATTCAAGTCAGATATATTTAACAAAACTATGCTAATTTTGTTAATTTATAGGAGAATAAAGATTATTTTTTTCGTAAAAAAAATTATAATGAGACAAAAAAATTCCTCACAAGCATGAGTGAATATGCTTCATTTACTGCTTAAGAGATTATTGTTATTTATCGCAACCGAGTGAGTCCATAATGCTTTCACTACCTAACTATACCCTGCTTGAGAAACTCTCCGATAGCGTTTATACCCAAATTTATCGTGGTTATCGCAACAACGATCAATTACCCATTATCTGTAAATTATTAAGTAATCCCCATCCTGCGCCCAAAGAAATTGCCCAATTTCAACGTGAATACCAATTAACCAAAAGCTTGGAACATGAAGGTTTAATTCATGCCTACGAACTTTCAAGTTATAAAAATAGTTGGTACATGATTTTGGAAGATATTGGCGGCTATGCACTCAGCCAATCGATAAAATTATATAAAAATGATATTCCTAAATTTTTAAAATTTGCCATTCAACTGACCGAGGTGGTCGGCGAACTGCATCAACGCAATGTGATGCACAAAGATATTAATCCTTCAAATATTATCGTGAATCCTATAACGGGACAGGTGCAATTAATTGACTTTGAAATTGCAACCGAACTTTCTCGCGAAACCCAAGAAATTTGTAGCCCTGATACCTTAGAAGGTAATTTACATTATATTTCTCCCGAACAAACGGGGCGAATGAACCGCAGCGTGGATTATCGCACCGACTTGTATTCGCTCGGGGTCACTTGGTATGAAATGCTCACAGGCAGTTTGCCTTTTGAAGCCAACGATGCGATGGAATGGGTGCATTGTCATCTCGCCAAAACCCCACAAACCCCGATTGAACGCAATGTGCACGTACCTTATCCGATTTCTGCCATCATCATGAAGCTGTTGGAAAAAACCGCAGAAAACCGTTATCAAGGCACGTTTGGATTACGTGCAGATTTGCAAACTTGTTTAGAACAATGGGAACGCAACGGGCACATTGAAGCCTTTCCTTTGGGCAGCAAAGACGCATCCAGTTATTTCCAAATCCCTGAAAAGCTCTACGGGCGTGAAACTGAAATCAAGATATTGCTGTCGGGTTTTGACCGCATCAGCGAAGGCGGCAAAGAATTAATGCTGATTGCGGGTTATTCAGGGATTGGTAAATCCGCACTGGTGCACGAAGTACATAAACCTTTCGTGAAGCGGCGCGGTTATTTCATCAGTGGGAAATTTGACCAATTCAAGCGCAATATTCCCTACGATTCTTTATTTCAAGCCTTTCGGGGTTTGGTGCGTCAATTATTAACCGAAAGTGACGCGCAACTACTGATTTGGAAAGAAAAATTACTCAACGCGCTCAAGCCCAACGGGCAAATTCTTGTCGATGTTGTGCCCGAAATTAAACAACTCATCGGCGAACAAGAACCCGTCCCCGAACTTTCCCCCAGTGCCAGCCGTCACCGTTTTAATTTGGTGCTGCAAAACTTTATTCGCGTGTTTTCTTCTTCAGGGCATCCCTTAGTTATCTTTTTAGACGACTTGCAATGGGCCGATGCCGCGACTTTGCAACTTTTAGAATTGTTGATGGATGATGATAATCAAAAACATTTATTCATCATCGGGGCATATCGTGATAACGAAGTCGATGAATTTCATCCCTTGATGTTGACCTTGAAAAATGTTCGTCAGCTGCAAGCCACAGTCAACGTGTTGACGCTGTCGCCTTTGGGTTTATCCCATGTCACCCAACTGATTGCGGATAGTTTGAAAACGCCCGCAAATGCCGTGATTCCCGTCTCACAGCTTTGTTGGGATAAAACACGCGGCAACCCATTTTTCTTAAATCAATTACTTCATGCGTTTCACCACAGCGGCGCAATTGCTTTCGATAAACATTGTGGGCAATGGGAATGGCATTTACTCGAAATGCAGCAAGCTGCCATCAGCGATAATGTCGTTGAACTGATGGTCACCAAAATCCAACAGCAACCGCCTGAAAGTCAGGCAGTGTTGGAATTGGCGGCGTGTATTGGTAATCAATTTGATTTGAAAACGCTGGCTTTGGTCAACCAACAATCAACGACTGAAACCGCCGCCGCCTTGTGGCAAGCCTTGCGCGAAGAACTAATTATTCCCTTGGGGGATATGTATAAATTCGTGCAACAGTCACAAACCCTAAACGAGTCTAGCGAAACGGCGAAATGCTCTGAAAATACAGAGGATTTAAGTATAAATACGGTCTTAATTCCGCATTACCGCTTTATTCATGACCGCGTGCAACAAGCCGCTTATTCCTTAATTGAAGCGTCACAAAAAGCGGCAACCCATTTACAAGTCGGCAAATTATTATTAGAAAATAGCAATGAAGAAGAATTAGAAGAACGTTTATTTGAAATTGTCAACCATTTGAATTTAGCTGAAAGTATGGTGATAGTGCCTGAAAAACGTCAAGATTTAGCAGCTTTAAATTTAAAAGCAGGCAGAACCGCAAAAAGTG
>JBDKHS010000055.1:0-10381 GCA_039797505.1 Pseudomonadota bacterium
TGCCGTGCAAGCGATTTTAGAAAAACATGGAATTGCACAACGCGAACTTAGCAAGATTCGCCGTGATGCTTTGGCATGTGTGGCATTGAATACTTGTCCTCTGGCGATGGCGGAAGCGCAACGTTATTTGCCTTCACTGATCAGTAAAGTTGAAGACTTACTCGCCAAACATGGGCTGCTCGAACAAGCGTTATACATGCGGATGACGGGCTGCCCCAATGGTTGCGCACGTCCGTATTTGGCTGAAATCGGGATGATTGGCAAGGCGATGGGCGAATACAATTTGTATTTTGCGGGCGACCAATTCGGTCAACGCTTAAATCGTTTGTATGCTGAATCTCAAAATGAAGCCCAGATTTTGGAAACTTTGGATAAGTTGTTTACGCAATACGTGGCAGAACGTGCCAAAAGTGAAAGCTTTGGGGACTTTATGCAGCGTGTGGGAACGTTTTTAGTGTAATACACTATTTTAAAAGTGGTTTGTAGTTTAACCTGAGTTCGGGATAAGGAAGAGTAGAAAATTTAGTCGTAGGGTGGAATAGCGTAGCGTATTCCACCAAGAAAGGTGATAGCTCTAGGCATGACACAGTTGAATCGATAAGAGCCTCATTGTACGGCAGAAGCCTGTAAAATCCTCGCCGCTGGAGCTTTGGAACGAGACAATTAAAAGAATAACAGTATCATTGAGTTATGATTGCCTAAAAACTTTTTTTATCCCGAACTCAGGTTAGTTTAGGACTGCCAGTCCTGAATTATGATCATCATAATCACAATAAAGTTCCCTGCGCCACTTCGATCACTTTGCCCCCGACGGCAATATCAATGCGCCCATCCATATTTTTAGCACTCAGCAACAATAATGAAGGGCGGCGAATTTCATAGCCTTGTTCAACTTGCAAGAACAGATCACCTTCCGAAAAATACTGATTTTTAAATAAATAAGCTGCTAATGCACCATTTGCGCTGCCTGTGGCGGGGTCTTCACTGATTCCATAATAATCCGCAAACACCCGCACATTTAAATCGTGTTGTGGATGATAAGTTTGTGGGGCAAAAATCAAAATCGCCTTCGCTTGGGTTGCACTCACCAAATTAAAATACGCTTTGCGCAAAATACGCGCTTGCTGCACACTTTCCAAGGTATGCAAGGGCACTATAATAAACGGCAAACCTGTAGACACTTCTTGAATCAGAAAGCGATGATCGATAGCTGTTGTCGCTAATCCCAAAACTTCAGCCAATTGCACAGCTTGAAACGTCTGTCCAAACACGGGCAGTCTTTGGCGCATCCACAGCCTGTCGATCAGTCCTAATTTTGCATCACGATAATGCAGATAGACCGAAATTTCACCTGCGGGCAAATTCAACAACAACACTTCCGTTTGTTGTTTCAACAGATAACGTTCAATAATATAAGCCGCTCCTAAACAGGGATGCCCTGCAAACGGCAGCTCTGATTCGGGGGTAAAAATGCGCATATCGTAGCCGCCATTGGCAGCAGGTTCGGAATTTAAGATAAAAATGGTTTCTGAATAATTAATTTCTCTGGCAATATGCTGCATCTCAGTGCTAGAAAGCTTTGCCGCATTCATCACCACCGCCAAAGGATTGCCGGTGTATTTTTGTTCTGCAAACACATCGACGATATAAAAATGAGGCGTTGACATTGTTATCTCCATGATAGTGTTCAGAGAACTCTTGATAAGTGAAGTATCGTCAAGTAGATAAGCATTGCCTATCTTATTGTTTTATAATTAATATTATCGAGGAATTGAAGAGCTTATAAGCTAAGCGTAATCTATGCACTTTCCCTAAAAATAACAGGAAGTTGCAGGTTAAAGAAAGCCATCAACTCCCTAAAGGGGGCTAAAGATAAAAGATTTATTTTTCAAGTCCCTGTTAAGAGGAGAGCAAAGTATTTTTAAACTGCTTAAAGAAGCCCCTAAATCCCCTAAAGGGGACTTAAAAGACAAAAATTTTTATGTTTAGCCCCCTTTAGGGGGTTGGGGGCTTTCTTTAAAGCGACTTTGAGACTCTCCTCCCCTGCCCCCTTTTTCAGTGGGGGTGAAAAGTTAAAAATCATTCTCTATTTAATACAAATCTACCTACCTGCACGCTTTAACCCAATTATAAACCGTGCTATTGCCACGAGGAACTTTTTAATTATGCGCCGTAAGTTGATACAAGCTAAAACGCTGGTCAATAACTCTGTGAGTCGAGTATTGAATGCCCACCGTTCTAAAAATGTCCTCTCCAAGTCTTCCGAAAAAGACGAATTACGCAGCACCCGCGCCAGCCGCCTCATGAATTCGCCGATGGTCTTATTTGCCCGCGAAATTATTCAAAATCCTCGCGCTATGGGGGCAGCCTGTCCCAGCTCTCGCCACCTTGCTCAGAACATGGCAAAACAAGTGCCAATTTTAGAATCAGGCTATGTGCTAGAACTCGGCGGCGGCACAGGCACTATTACCCAAGCCTTATTACAGCATCTTCCTGCAAACCGTCTGATTGTGGTGGAACGCGCCCCCAATCTCGCCAGTTATTTACAGCAACGCTTCCCCAATAGCCATGTTTTGGAAGGCGATGCTGCACAAGTGGTCAAATTGCTTGGCGACAAAGCCCACCAAGTGCAAACCATTGTTTCAGGGTTGCCTTTCCGTTCTCTGCCCCATGGCTTAGTGCAACAGATTATTCGTCAAGTCGAAATTTTATTAAAAGATGGCGGCACTTTTACCCAATTTACCTATGACTTGCGTGGTAAGACAGAACATTTGCCCGCCCATTTCCGTCGTGTGGCGACTAAATTTGTGTGGAATAATTTCCCACCTGCACGCATTGACGTGTACCGCATTGAACACGCGAAATAATCAAGTTTCTCACTTTTTGGCGCGGCATCACCGCGAAGTTATGATTAAAATTTATGCAAGACAAACTTTTAAAAACTGAACAATTGTCACAGCGTATTTTGAAAATTGAACACGTTTTGGCAGCGAGCGCAATGGCACTCTTATGCCTGCTGACATTTGCCAACGTGTTAGTGCGCTATTTCACCAATATTTCATTCGCCTTTACTGAAGAATTTTCGACCTTTTTATTAGTATTTTTGACCTTGGTCGGCGCGTCTTCCGCATTTGCGAAAAATAAACAAATCGAAATCACCCTGCTCACCGACCGCTTGCCTGCCTTGCCGCAACGTATCATGCGTGGCATGGTGTGGGTGGCTAACTTTTTGATGTTTGGATTATTATTGTGGTTTGGGACGTGGTTCGCCTTCGATGATTTTCGCTTTGAAGTGACTTCTTCAAGTTTAGGGCTGCCACAATGGTGGTATAGCATTTGGTTGCCCCTGCTTTCCTTGGCGATTTTATTACGTCTCCTGCTCGCAGCGGTGCAGGCATCTCTTCAACGACACAGAACTTAAGTGATCGCATGGATTATTTATTATTTGCAATGTTTGCAGTGCTGTTATTGGGTGGTGTACCGATTGCTGTCGCTTTAGGTTTGGCAGGCACGTTAATTGTCGCGCTGAATGGCTTGGGAATGATGTCTTTGCCCACCAATGTTTATACGGGGATTGCAAAATATCCCTTGCTCGCGATTCCGATGTTCGTGTTGGCGGGGCTGATTTTTGAACGTTCAGGCGTGGCACTGCGTTTGGTGAATTTGGCAGTTGCCTTGATTGGAAATCGGCGCGGCGGGCTAGCGATTGCAGCGATTACGGTGTGTATGGTGCTTGGAGGGATTTCAGGTTCAGGCCCTGCGGATGCCGCTGCGATTGCCACGGTGATGATTCCGAGCATGTTAAAAGCGGGTTATCCCAAAGCATTTTCTGCCAGCGTGATTGCTGCCGCAGGGTCGACCGCCATTTTAATTCCGCCCTCAATTGCTTTTATTTTATACAGCATTTTAGTGCCACAAGCCTCCATCCCCAGCTTATTTGCCGCAGGTTTAATTCCAGGGATTTTAGCAGGTCTGTCCTTAATGATTCCTGCATGGTATTTCAGTCGCAAGCATAATTTTGGCGTTGCCTCTTCTGGAACTGTTCCTGAATTATGGGCAAGCTTTAAACAAGCAGGTTGGGGTTTAATCACCCCGATTATTATTCTAGGCGGGATTTTAAGCGGCGCATTTACCCCAACCGAAGCCGCTGTGATTGCCGTATTTTATGGCTTATTTGTCGGCATGGTGGTGTATCGCAGTTTAAGCTGGCGACAATTGTATGAGGTGCTTGTCGAGTCTGCGGAAATTTCAGCCACGGTGTTATTAATCATCGCACTTGCCAGCGTGTTTGCGTGGGCAGGCAGTACACTGGGCACGTTTGACCATCTTGCGCAATGGTTATTAGGCAGTAATGGTCAATCGAATGAAACCATGGTGTTATTAAATATCACGGGGTTAATTTTATTAGCAGGGATGTTTTTAGATGGGATTTCTATCTTCTTTATTTTCTTACCCTTGCTGATTCCGATTGCCAATGTTTTTCACTGGGATTTAGTGTGGTTTGGGGTGATTTTGACCATGAATATTGCCATTGGGCAATTTACGCCCCCAATGGCAATTAATTTGATGGTGACCAGCAAAATTGCCCAAATTCGGGTAGAAAGCACCGTGCCTTGGGTGTTGTGGATGGTGGTAAGCATGACTGCGAGCCTGTTATTGGTTACTTTTGTGCCTGAGCTGGTTTTATTCCTGCCGCGTTATTTAGGCTATTAAACATGAAGTTACAGACTTTCCTGCATACACTTAGCCCCAGTGATAAGCTGATATTAAGCCTTGCCTTCATTGCCGTGGCATGGTCTTATCAACATTATTGGCATTGGCACGCGGAAGCGGCTGAATACGCCCTGATTTTCGTGGATCAACAAATCCCATTTAAAGTGAGTTTGCGTGAGGATCGTTTAGTGCGGGTGAATGGGCATTTGGGGGAAAGTCTGTTGCAAGTTGAGGCGGGAAAAATTCGCTTTATCGCCTCGCCCTGCCAAGGGAAACAGTGCATTCATGCAGGTTGGTTGCACGAAGCTGGGGATTTTGCCGCGTGTTTACCCAATCATGTCAGTGTTGAATTGCAAGGCGAACATGCACATTTCGATTCGATTGTTTATTGAGGGAGGAGAAGTTTATGCGTTTACGTGGCGTATTTTTATTAAGCTTGCTGGTGTTGCTGAGCAGTTGCGCAACCTCGCCCACAGGCAGAAAGCAATTATTGCTGGGGGGCAACAGCGAAGTCGATCAAATGGGCGTGAAGGCGTTCAGTGAGTTGAAACAATCCACTGCTATTGAAAATAGCAGCAGTATTAATCGTTATGTGCGCTGCATTACCGATGCTTTGCTGCGTGAGGCAGGTTCAAATGCACAATGGGAAGTGGTGGTGTTTCGCGACAAGGCAATTAATGCCTTTGCCTTACCAGGTGGAAAAATTGGGGTTTACACAGGGATTTTACCCGTGGCAAATACGCAAGATCGTTTAGCGGCAGTGCTGGGGCATGAAATCGCACACGTACTTTCTCAGCATGGCAATGAGCGCATATCGCAACAAACCGCCGTTTCGCAAGGCTTGGATTTAATCAATGCCGTGGTCAAGCCTGCAACTCAAACAGGGCAAACCGCACTGGGTTTATTGGGGTTGGGGGCGCAAGTGGGGATTTTATTGCCGTATAGTCGGGTGCAAGAAAGTGAAGCCGACGTGCTTGGGGTGAAATTAATGGCACAAGCAGGCTTTGACCCACGGGAAAGTGTGACGCTGTGGCAACGTATGAATCAAGCCAATGAAGCCCAACCTTTTGAATTTCTTTCGACGCATCCTGCAAACACGACCCGCATCAGCGATTTGAACAAAAATATGGCACAGGCGATGAGTATTTATCAGCAAGCGCAGGGACAAGGAAAACGTCCGAATTGCCGTTAATCGCCCGTTAAATTTGTGGCAGTGCTCAAATTGTAAGCATTGTCTGAATCAGGATTTATCGGATAATTCAAGGGAGAATAAGGCTTAAATCGAGCATGAGACCTGCTAGGTTTTAAAAATCTAGCAGGTCTTGAGTTAAGCGTGATGAGCACTGCCAGTCCTTAAACTCCCAGATTTCACTACCTATAGGCTTAACTTAATGGCAGTGACGCTGGAGCGTGGGAACGAGATAATACATCCTACGCCTGATAAAGCTTAGGGATTGTACTTTCAGCTTCGTCACTCCTATCGTGGTGGAATACGGCTTGCGCCTATTCCACCCTACGCTTGATAAAGTTTTTTGAATGAATTAGCTTATTAATTCAACTGCGTAAGTCCTACAATTAAAATAATTTTACGAAATGTTCAAAAGACACTGGCGATTTTCTAAAAATATCCGATAATCGGGACATCATATAAATATTACCTGTGGAAATTCTCATGAATATCACTGTTAAATTATTTGCAAGTCTACGTGAACAAGTCGGGAAAGGGGAAGTTAAACTGAAGGCAGACAAACCCATGACCATTGCGCAAATTTGGGCGCAAGTCAGCGAAGAAATGCCTTTACCGACACATATATTAATGGCGTTAAATATGCAATATGTTGAACCCAATGCCATTGCAAAAGCAGGCGATGAAGTTGCTTTTTTCCCGCCAGTCACGGGTGGTTAAATCAAAGTGAAAATTGAAGTTTGCCCCCAGCCTTTTAACCCGTGGTCTGTGTTACAAGACTATGAAGCTCAGCGTGCACAAGCAGGGAAATGTGGCGCAACTGCCTGTTTTATAGGCACAATGCGCGACTATAATGCAGGCGACAGCGTGCAGCAAATGTGGTTGGAACACTATGCAGGCATGACTGAACTTTATTTACAACAGCTTGCCCGCGAAGCCGAACAACGTTGGGAATTGTTGGACAGCCTCATTCTGCATCGTGTGGGCGAAATTCATTGTGATCAAACCATTGTATTAGTGGCAGCCTGGGCGGGACACCGTTCACCAGCCCTTGATGCCTGTCGTTATTTGATTGAAGAACTAAAACACCGTGCCCCCTTTTGGAAACGTGAAACCCTGAACACAGGACAACAGCGTTGGGTGGCACAAAACACGCCCAAGTAAATTTAATTTATGAGCGCACTATGCAATAGTGGCGCATTTCCTCCCTAAAAACCTCTTAGACAAAAACTAAGGGGTTTTTTTGTGCGCTGCAACAGATGTTTTGCAGTGATGACCTGTCTATAATAGAGAAATTTCTGGAACAAGCTCAACAGGACTATTTTATTGCCTGTTATTGCTCTGCAATATAGGCATGACCTGAATCAAGCCTTCTAACTAACGAGACCTGCCAGATGCTCAAAGATGATGATATTAAGCACCAAAAAAATCTTCAAGATACCCTAACTCAGATTTTAGGCTTATTGAAAAAGCAAGAGCTTGTCAGCGAGTTAGTGCGTAAGCAGGAAATGCCGCGCCATGATTTGGTGCAAAACCTCATTGAAAAACAACATGTCAATGAGCTTAGGAAACGTTTACATCAATTACATCCTGCGGACGTGGCGTTTATTTTAGAAAGCCTTCCCCTAGACCAGCGGCAAATGGTTTGGGATTTGGTGAAAGTTGAGCATTATGGCGCAATTTTGCTCGAAGTCTCAGATGCGGTGCGTGAAAGCTTAATTGAAGAAATGGAGCATGAAGAATTACTGGATGCAGCCGAGCATTTAGATTCTGACGAAATCGCCGATCTTGTGCCCGATTTGCCAAAAGATGTGGTATTTGAACTGCTCACCTCTTTAGACAGTCGCAACCGTGCCAAAGTGCAATCCGCGCTCTCATTTCCAGAAGGCACAGTGGGCGCGTTAATGGAATTTGAAATGATCACCGTGCGCGACGACATCACCTTAGCCACCGTGATTCGTTATTTACAACGTCGGGGAGAAATCCCAGCGCAAACAGACCAGTTGTTTGTGGTGGATCGGGAAAATAATTTTAAAGGTTTATTGCCGCTACGCAGTTTGCTGATTCACGACCCTGATTTGCCCGTGACGGAAATGATGTTAAGTGAACCGATTTTTTTCTATACCGATGGTTCGGCGCGTGAAGCCGTGCAAGCCTTTGAACGCTATGATTTACTTTCTGCTCCTGTGATTAATGCACATCATCAACTTGTGGGGTGTTTAAGTGTTGATGCAGTGATGGACTTTATCAACGATACTTCTCAAAAGGAACGTTTAAATCAGGTCGGGTTGAGTGAAGAAGAAGATTTATTCGCCTCGGTGTGGAAAAGTGCCAAAAATCGTTGGATGTGGCTAGCCATTAACTTGCTGACCGCCTTTGTCGCCTCGCGGGTCATTGGCGTATTTGAAGACACTATTCAACAAATCGTTGCCTTGGCAACCCTGATGCCGATTGTCGCAGGCATTGGTGGTAACACGGGCAATCAAACCATGACTTTAATTATTCGAGGACTGGCATTACAGCAAATTAACACTAATAATTTTAAATATTTATTTTTTAAAGAGTTAGCCATTGCCTTTCTCAATGGCTTGCTGTGGGGCAGTGTGATTGGTGGAGTGGCTTATATGCTGTATGACAAACTTTCAATTGGGCTGGTCATGACCGCCGCCATGGTGCTCAATTTGTTGCTGGCATCTTTAACGGGGGTACTCATCCCCTTGATTTTACACAGCACAGGACGTGATCCCGCAATGGGCAGCAGTGTCATGCTGACTGCGGTTACAGACAGTATGGGCTTTTTTATTTTCTTAGGTCTTGCTACTTTATTCCTACTATAATACTAGGATATATTCACAATCTTATGCCTATGAACTCATTTGACGCACAACAGTTTTTCAATAATTACGCGACCCTGTGCCTGTGTGTACTGAATACCGAAGGTCATTTCATTTCGGTCAACTCGAGTTGCGAGCAGATTTTTGGCGCAGATGCCGAACAATTGACTCAGCAATCCTTGTTTGATTTTGTACACCCCGAAGATCACTCATTGACACTGCAATTTCTACGGCAACTAGAAAGTGCTTATCACAGTCTCTCCTGTGAAAATCGCCTGCGCACCACCTTGTCAGGGCGTTATGTCACCTTTACTTGGACTGCCTACCTCTCAGAAGATTCAAAAATCTACGTCACCGCAGCCCCCTTGCTCAAAGCTCAGCAACATCACCCCGAAATAATTCGTTTGCGTTATGAACGAATGTTGACCACTTGTGCACGGCGTTTGCTTAATTTCAATGCCGATGAAGACCCGCTGACCGAAATTTTAAGTTTTTTACAAAAAACCACAGCGGTTAGTAGCGTACATATTTTTAAAAATCAGCCAAATGACTCGGGCTTAATCGCGCAATGTACGCACCAAGTCCTGCATTCAGGGAAATATGTGTGGGTTCAAGAATTCAATTATGAAAATGGGTTTGAACGCTGGAAAAATCAACTTGCTCATGGGCAAGGGATCAGTGGCAAGGTTGTGGATTTTCCAGAATCGGAAAAACAAGTCTTACAACAATTACATCTATTATCTTTGTTGATTTTACCCATCATGGTCGGGGGAAAATGGTGGGGGTTCATCAGTTTTGAAGAAACCTTACATTTGCGGCTGTGGCATTTAGAAGATATTCGCCTGTTGCAGGTCGCGGCAGAACTGATTGGCGCGTATTTAACCCGGCGCGAAAATGAAGCGCGCTGGCGAGATAATGAAAACCGTTATTACTCCGTGGTTGCCGCGATGCAAGAAGGGGTGATCTTGCAATATGCCGATGGGAAAATTGGGGCGTGCAATGCCAGTGCTGAACGAATTTTTGGCATCAGCACAGAACAAATGTTGGGGCTTGAATCGACGGGAGAATTGTGGAATCTGATTCATGAAGATGGTTCACATTTTTCAATGGATATTCACCCCGCGATGATTACCCTGCGCACTGGACGCGCCTGTTCTCATATTACGATGGGGGTGCATCGTCCTGATAACACGCTGGTCTGGGTGTCGGTGAATTCTCAACCCTTGTGGCATGCGGGTGAATCCTTGCCTTATGCTGCCGTCACCACCTTCAGTGATATTACCGAACGTAAACATATTGAAGAAGCTTTGCGCCAAAGTGAGAGCCGTTTCCGTCGCTATTTTGAAATGCCCCTCGTCGGCATTGCCTTAACCCGCCCCAATGGCTGGATTGAAGTCAATGACGCACTGTGTCAAATGCTGGGTTATAGCGCACAAGAAATCATGTCGCGCCGCTGGATTGAAATGAGCCACCCAGAAGACCGCGATTTAAACAGTGAATATTTGCGGCGCATGGATGAAGGCTTGAGTGATGGTTATATTTTGGATAAGCGTTACATTCGGAAAGATGGCTCGATTTTATACGCGAATATTTCCACGCGCTGCGTGCGTAAGGTCAATGGTGCAATTGAATATTTTGTGGTGTTAGT
>JBDKHS010000056.1:0-4428 GCA_039797505.1 Pseudomonadota bacterium
AGCATTCTTGCGTGACTGCCTGCAATCACAGCAGCCCCGCGCTAGAAATGACCAAATGGTTTGACACCAATTATCATTATTTAGTGCCTGAATTTACGGCAGCCACTGAGTTTAATTTAAGCTCACAACGTTTATTTGAAGAAGTGCAACAAGCCCAAGATTTAGGGCACTCAGTAAAAGTGGTGCTGGTGGGCGCGTTAAGTTTCTTGTTGTTGGGTAAAGAAAAAACCAGCGATTTTGAACGCCACAGCTTGCTCGCAAAACTGCTACCTGTTTATCAAAGTATTTTGCAACGTCTACATGAAATGGGTGTCACTTGGGTACAAATCGATGAGCCAATTTTAGGCTTGGATTTGTCCGAAGAATGGAAAGCCTCTTTCCAAGAAGTTTATACGCAACTCGCCACTTTGCCCGTCAAGATTTTATTAACCAGCTATTTTTCGCCTTTGGAAGAAAATTTAAATTTAGCCTGTGGCTTGCCCGTAGCAGGTTTGCATATTGATGCAGTGCGGGCAAAACTCGAATTAACACAAGTGGCTGCGTGTTTACCAGCAGATAAAATTTTATCCGTGGGCATTATTGACGGGCGCAATATTTGGCGCAGTGATTTAACTGCCGCGCTGGAAACTTTACGCCCCATCGCCGCACAGCGTGGGGAAAATTTATGGATTGCGCCCTCATGTTCGTTATTGCATGTGCCGATTAGTTTGGAAACTGAAACTCTGCTGGATGCGGAATTGAAATCATGGCTCGCGTTTGCAGGGGAAAAATTAGTTGAATTAAATATTCTCAAGCAAGCTTTAAATGGCAAAACAGGCTTGATTGCTGAGGCTTTAGCCGACAATCAGCAAGCCCTCGCCAGCCGTCGCCATAGTCAACGGGTTTCAAATCCTGAAGTGGCACAACGATTAAACGACTTGCCCAGTGAAGCCGACCGTCGCCATTCGCCTTTTCCCGAGCGCAGAGCCAAGCAACAAGCGCGTTTTCAATTGCCTGCTTTTCCAACCACGACCATCGGTTCATTTCCTCAAACGGCGGAAATTCGCGGCGCACGGGCGGCATTTAAACGCGGTGAATTGGACAGCGCAACGTATCAACAACGGATGCACGCCGAAATTGCCCATGCGGTCGAGCAGCAAGAAACTTTAGATTTAGATGTGTTGGTACATGGCGAAGCAGAACGCAATGATATGGTTGAATATTTTGGCGAACAATTGGCGGGGTTTGCATTTACCAAAAATGGCTGGGTGCAATCGTATGGCTCGCGCTGTGTGAAACCGCCCGTAATTTATGGCGATGTGTCGCGCCCCGCCCCGATGACCGTGGACTGGACGGTTTATGCACAAAGCCTGACTTCCAAACCGATGAAAGGCATGTTGACCGGCCCGATTACTATTTTACAGTGGTCTTTTGTGCGCGATGACCAGCCGCGTGCCAAAACTGCGCTGCAAATTGCTTTAGCGATTCGTGATGAAGTGGTGGATTTGGAAAAGGCAGGCATCGGCATTATTCAAATTGATGAGCCTGCAATTCGTGAAGGGCTGCCGCTGCGTAAAAATCGTTGGAAAATTTATTTGGCGTGGGCAACGCGGGCGTTTCGGATTTCTGCCTCGAGCGTTGCTGACGACACCCAAATTCATACTCACATGTGTTATTCGGAGTTTAACGATATTTTGGCAGAGATTGCCGCGATGGATGCCGATGCGATTACCATTGAAACCAGCCGTTCGGATATGGAATTATTGCGCGGGTTTGGGGAATTCAATTACCCCAATGAAATTGGGCCGGGCGTGTATGACATTCACTCGCCGCGCGTGCCCAGCGTGAACGAAATCCTGCGTTTATTAGAAAAAGCCGCCACGGTGATTCCTGCGCAAAATCTTTGGGTTAATCCTGATTGCGGCTTAAAAACCCGAGGCTGGAAAGAAACCAAGGAAGCTTTAGAAAATATGGTGGCGGCAGCTAAATTGGCACGGGCTGCTTTGGCATAATTACAGCATTATTCTCCCTTAAAATCCCATTATTTTTATTGCTTTGCGTGATGATTTTCAAGCGTCGAGTTGTGGAAATAATGGGGTAGTTTCATGAGTGTAGGAGTTACGCAGTTGAATTAATCAAGGTAACCTGAGTTCGACGTAAATACTTATATATCAATTAGCTATCCGTAAAGCGTGTGAATATTAAAATAATCAATAAATTAGCCTCGTAGGTTGGGCTGCCAACGGCAACGGAACTGCTTTATTTTCGTTGGGTTAGCTTAGGCTAACCTACTTTAATTTATGCTTATTTGCACCAAAACGCTTTAAAGTCTATTTCCTTGAACTCAGGTTAAGTAGTTTTCAATTACGTAACTTCTAAAAACTATAAACATAAATATTTTCTGAATCACTAGCACTCACTAAATAGCTTTGTTATCTTTAAAGCAGCAAGATAACAACAAAATGCGCATTAAACGGAATAATTCTTGCTACCTCGAAAGAGGCATTATCACCTGATAATTGGAGGATTGTATGTTGTACCGCACACTATTTAGTTTATTAGTCTTATTCACTGCAACCAGCAGCCATGCCGCAGAGCAAAATACTTTCTCCGCAACGTCTCCTCATCACCTTTCTGCGGAAACTTGCGGCACTTGTCATAAACAAATTTTTGATCAGTGGAAAAGTTCAATGCACTCTCAGAGTTCTCCACTCAAAGACCCCATTTTTTCAGAAGTTTATAAACGAACAATTGGAGACCCCACGCAAGAGGGTTTGACGAAAAATGGTCAATATCCTGTGTGTTTAAACTGCCACGCGCCCAATGCGGCTAAAGATTTAAAAACCAAAATTGACGCACAAAATTATCACGAAGGGGTCAATTGTGTGGTCTGTCATACCCTGAAAGATTATAAAGGCACACAAACAGAAAAAGGCAGCTTACGCTTTGGAATTCAGGCGTATGAAGTGTCGACAGATCGTTTACAAGGTCCATCAGGACGTTATCTTTCACCAGAAGCCAATGCGTTTCACCCATTTCAGATGGAACCTAACCAATTGATGTTACGCACCAGTCGGGTGTGCATGGGGTGTCACGAACAATTTATTAATGAAAAAGGCGTACCGATGTGTCAAACAGGGATGGAATATGCGGATATGAATGCGCCCGTCACCTGCCAATCTTGCCACATGCCTAAAGTAGGAGAATCCACCGATCACAGTATGTTAGGTGGGCACAGCGAGGGCATGTTAAAACGCGCCATTGTGGTTTCTCTCAAAACCAAAATCGAAGGGAATGTGATTAAAACCACGGTTCGCTTACAAAATATGTTGCCACACCGTTTCCCCACGGGTGTTCCTTTCCGTAATGTTTACATGAAATTAACTGCCTATGATAAGCAGGATCGTCTGCTATTTAATAATTTCAAAACTTTCCCGCCTGAAGCGAAAGATGATCCCAAAGCAATGTTTATGTATAACCTTGCCGATGAAACAGGCAAACCTGTTGCCTTGCCTTTTAATGCGTCAGAAATGCTCAGTGATACTCGTTTCAAAGCCAGTGAACTGCGTGAATTGGAATATAATATTCCTGCAAAAGATGTGGCAGTGATTCGTGCAGAAGTTATTTATCACCTCCTGACTCCTGAATTTGTAGAAAAACTCGGCGCAGGCTTGACGGGGGATTTAACCAGTCCTGCGGTGGCGGGGATTGCTGAAGTGAAGTTTTAAATGGGAACGAGATAGCGTTAAGCATCACATGAAGAATCATCGTGAGACCTTCTAGATTTTTAAAACCTAGAAGGTCTTGAATCCAGCACAATGAGGACTGGCAGTGCTCGTAGCACTGCCAGTCCTTAAGCCCCCAGATTTCACGACCTAACACATTGCTATCGGCTTAACTTAATGGCTGTGACGCTCCTGCGTGGGAACGAGATAAAAATGACTGAGCTTCAAAAGCTTTGGGGCGCAGCGGGTTCAGTTAAGCTTCCCCAGTTTTTCACTATATGAGGATTAGGGTCATGTTAATCAAAACAAGCACCGAATTATCCGACTCCGCCGTCACCCCCGAGGCGATTTATTTACAACGCCGCCAGTTCTTACAGCTCGGCATTGCCGCAACCGCCAGTTTGCTCGCACCCAAGCTCTTTGCCGCCGCCAATCCCATCGCCAGCGCAACGAAAAGCCCACTGAGCACCAACGAAGAATTAACCCCACTCGATTCTGTCACCAGCTACAATAATTTTTATGAATTTGGCATTGAGAAAACTGACCCTGCACAACATGCGCACACTTTGGTTACGACCCCGTGGACAATTAACGTTGAAGGCGAAGTCGAAAAAGCGGGCATGATCAGCATGGACGACATCCTCAAAAACTTTCCTTTGGAAGAACGCATTTATCGGCTACGCTGTGTAGAAGGCTGGTCAATGGTGATTCCGTGGATAGGTTT